>CAYMEJ010000016.1:445-15232 GCA_964389735.1 uncultured Muribaculaceae bacterium | reverse complement strand
TAAATCCTGTAATCCTGGATTTAAAAAATTATTAACCATTTCATTTTTTCTTGATTCAGGTTGAATAAAATCAGGATGTTCATTAATATAAGTTATCAACCTATCTTGATATTTTGATAATTTAAAGAAATAAGCCTCTTCACTTTTTAATACAACTTCTCTTCCACAATCTGGACATTTCCCATCAACTAATTGCGAATCAGTCCAAAATGACTCACAAGGTGTACAATAATGACCTTCATATTTACTTAAATAAATATCCCCTTTATCATACATTTTCTTAAATATCTTTTGTACTTTTCTTTCATGTTCAGGATCAGTAGTACGTACAAATTTATCATAACTTGTATTCATTACATCCCATATTTTTTTTATTTCTCCTGCTACATCATCAACAAACTCTTTTGGTGTCACTCCCTTTTCATTAGCCTTTATTTCTATTTTTTCACCATGTTCATCTGTACCAGTTTGAAAATAAACATCAAATCCCTTTTGTCTTTTATAACGAGCAATTGCATCTGCTAATACTATCTCATATGTATTACCAATATGAGGTTTACCAGAAGTATATGCTATTGCTGTTGATATATAATATTTATCCATATTATTCACTCTCCTCATTCGTAGAACCTATTCCAGAAATTCTACATTTTTCAATTTTTTCTTCATTATCTATAGTTAAAAATTGTATAAAAATACCCTGTACAATCTTATCACCTTTTTTTACTACAAATTTTTCTTTTCCTTCATTTTGAATTTTTATCCAAATATGTCCTTCATTATCAACATTATTATAATAATCCTTATCTATTATACCAATTTGATTACACATCCGTACATTATATTTAAAACCCATACTACTTCTAACTGCAAGTAATAAAACCTCACCAGTATTCATAGAAGCTTTTATCCCCATAGGAATTTTCTTTATTTCATTCGGTTCTAAAACAAAATCATATAAAGATTCAAAATCATAACCTGCACTGTCCTTAGTACTCCTTGCAGGAATATTAAATGTATCATATAAATTAGTATCATCACAAACATCTAATTTAAATTGATCAAATGATATTTTTTCAAATTTTCTCATATTATCACCTTCTTAAATAAAAAAAAGACCATTCATCTTATAAGGACGAATGATCGCGGTACCACCTTAATTTATGATTATAAAATCATACACTCTTATTATAACGCTTTTAGCGAATCATTCTAAATATCGAATGATTAGTTCAGAAACCATCTAATATATAACTACATATCTTTTTTCACCAATAAAGACTCTCTAAAATGATTATTATATATCTCTTTTCTTCATCACAATTAAATATATTGAGATTATAACATATAAATTTTTATTCTTCAAGTGCCTTTTTTACTATTTCTAATACATAATCCATAATATCATTCATAAGTATTTTTTTATCTTTTGCTATAAAATATATTGTTCCCTTATAATCACCTAATACTACTATTGCACTCCTTTTAATATTATATTCTAAATCATTATAATATATTTCTATAGGAATAGAAGTATTCTTATCATTCATGTTTTTTATTTCTTTATTATCTAATAAAGCATTAAAAGTTTTATTAGTAGATATTATTAAATCATTTCGATCAACTAATAAAACATCGACTTTATATATATTCGTTAATTGTTTTAAAATTATTTCCATCAACCATTTTTTATTTAATAGACTAGAAAATTTCTTTAACACTATTTTATCTTGCTCTGTATATATTTCTAACACTTCACCATCTTGTATATCATATATTTTTCTTATTTCTTTTGGTATAACTATTCTTCCCAAATCATCTATTCTTCTAACTATTCCAGTTGCTTTCATAAAAACCTCGCTTTCATAAATAGTTTCAAACAGATTATTTTTTTTATACAAAAAATACAATCAATTTGATTGTATTGTTGCTTCACATATTTCTTTATATTTAATATAACTTTCCTTTGCTTTATTCAACAAATTAATATCCCTTAAACAAACTTCTGATATAACTTTGGAAATTAATTTTTCAAATAATCTAATATCAAAATAATTATCTATTCTTGTTAAAGCAAATTCATTATTATATTCATCTAATAAAATCAATAATTCCGATTTATTTTTTCTTCTTAATTCAATAAATTTAGACTCATTATACAAATTTTTAAAATCTAAAGTAGTTTTTTCAACTTCATTATAATATGTTTCCATTGTTTCTTCTTTAAAATCTAAAGATAATATTAATTTTGATAAAATATTTCTTTTAATATTAATGTTTTTTATTGTCTCTTTTAATATTACTTTTTTTATTTGTTCTACCTTCTTATTTAACTTCTTTATATCTATATTTTTATCATAATCTTGATATACAGACATAATATTCTTTACTGCCAAATCAAATTCCATATTAAAAATATTATTTATAGTATCACACATTGAATCAACATTTTTATTTAAATCAAAAACTAAATTGTCTATTAATATATTTTTATTTTTCTCTTCAAACATTAATTTTATGTCAACATCCATCATTATCACACCTATTCTACTATAAAGTAATAATAACAATTATAAAGAATTTAGTCAAATAAAATGCCTAATTATTTTTTATTATATTTAATAAATCTATTAAATAATATAAATAATGTTTCTCCAATTTTATTGTATCTAAAATTATGATTAATTGTTCATTTTTCATCATAAATCTAAACATTGGAGTTATTTTAAACGATTCAGTAAATAATTTTTCTCCATCTATTGTTTTAGTTATTTCTTTACTAAATCTCATTTCTATAGAGTTTTTAGTTTGTTTTATATCAACAATATCAACTTGTTTAGCTAATTTTTCAAACCACTCTTCATACATGTAAATATTCATTGTTTCTGTTATTGTACCAAATCTATCTTCTATTATTTCTTTTATTTCTTGTAACTTACTCGATGAATCTATCTCATTAATTAACTTATGTATTTCAATTTTAAGATCAACATCTTCTACATAATTATCTTCAATATGAGTAGATACATTTAACAATGGTTTTTCATCTGCTTTTTCTTCTTCTATCTGCTCACCCTTTAATAAAGCTACTTCCTCATTTAACATTTTAATATACAAATCAATTCCTATTGTATCAATAAATCCAGCTTGTTCACTACCTAAAATATCTCCAGCACCCCTTATTGATAAATCTCTTGTTGCTATAGAAAAACCACTTCCTAATTCTGTAAATTCCTTTATTACACTTAATCTCTTTGTAGCAGTCTCTGATAATATTTTTTTAGGATTGTACATTAAATAAGCATATGCTATTTTATTACTTCTACCAACTCTTCCTCTTATTTGATATAGCTGACTCAATCCAAATTTATCAGCATCTAATATTATTAAAGTATTTACATTAGGTATATCTATACCTGTTTCGATTATTGTAGTACATAAAAGAATATCATACTCTTTATTAATAAATTGCATCATTCTTTCTTCTATTTCAGTTTTACTTAATTGTCCATGTGCAATAACTATTTTTGCATTTGGTACTAGTGCTTGTATTTTATATTTTTCTTCTTCTATTGATTCAACTTTGTTATATAATAAGAAAATTTGTCCATTTCTTGATAATTCTTTATATATAGCATCTTTTATGATACTTTTATTTTCTTCTATTACATAAGTTTGAATAGGATACCTATCAACAGGTGGAGTTTCTATTAAAGATAAACTTCTTATACCAACAAGTGACATTTGTAATGTTCTCGGTATAGGAGTTGCTGTTAAAGTTAACACATCAACATTATTCTTATATTCTTTTATCTTTTCCTTATGTACAACACCAAATCTTTGTTCTTCATCTATTACTAATAATCCTAAGTTTTTAGGTTTAATATCATTACTCAATAATCTATGAGTACCTATTACTATATCAACAGTGCCATTTTTTATTACTTCAACAATTTCTTTTTTTTCTTTTGTAGTTGTAAACCTATTTAACAATTTAATATTAACTGGAAATTCTTTAAATCTTTCTAAAGCATTTATATAATGTTGATTAGATAATATTGTCGTTGGACATAAATATAATACTTGTTTTGAGTCTAATACAGCCTTAAACATAGCTCTAAATGCTACTTCAGTTTTTCCATATCCAACATCACCACATAAAAGTCTATCCATTGGCTTAATTGATTCCATATCTTCTTTAATCTGATCGACTGCTCTTAATTGATCTTTAGTCTCCTCAAATCCAAAAGATTTTTCAAATGCATATTGTAATTCATTATCTTTCGAAAAAGCATAACCCTTTTGAGATTCTCTTAAAGCATATAATTTTAATAATTTATCTGCAATATCATGAATTTTATTTTTTACCCTTAATTTTACTTTTTCCCATTCTGTTCCATTCAATTTATTTATCTTAGGAACCATACCTTCTTTTCCAGAAAACTTACTTATTAAATCTATTTTTTCTACCGGAATATATAATTTATCCTTACCTTGATATAATATTTCCAAATAATCCTTTAATAAATCTTTATTTCCTAAAGTTTTTACACCATTATAAATGCCTATACCATGAATATTATGTACTACATAATCACCAACATTTAGCTTATTATAATCTTTAATCTTTGAAGAATATTTAAAATTTGTTTTATATTTAGACTTATTTTCTTTAATATTAAATAATTCTTTTTCAGATAAAACAATATAATCATTATATATAAATCCATTATGTATATTTTTAACAATAATATTCAATTGATTATCAAATATATTTTCTTCAGTTGTTTTATTATATGGAATATTTATATATTTAACAAAATTAGAAATTTGATATTCTTTTATACAAACTATTACAGTTTTACCCTTTTTTAATTGATCAGAAATATATAATTTGATTGATTCAGGATCACTATTAAAATTAGGCAATTCCTTAAAAGAATAGGAATACATTTTAAAATTCTTATCTATTTCATAATTATTAAGAGTATTATATCTAACTACTTTATTTGTTTTTATTTCGTTAAAATCAAACATATATTTTTCACTATATGATTGATCTTTAGTAGATTGATAATCAAAAATTTCATTTTGTAAAGCTTCATACGAAATCATTATTTGATTATAATCAACATAAATTGTAATTGGATTATCTAAATAATTACTTATAGAATTAATATTATTATTAGATAATTTTCTTAATTGTTTATGATTAATATTTTCGATATTAAAATCAATATCAGATATTAAAAATTCACTATAAGGAAAAATTTCTATTTTTTTGATCTCCTTAATTGATTTTTGTGTATCTGGATCAAAAGTTCTAATTGATTCTAGTGAGTCACCAAAAAATTCTAATCTAATAGGATCTTTTTCACCAAGCGGAAAAACATCAATTACAAAACCTCGTACCCCGTACTCACCAGTTTTTGTAACCAATGTCTCTTTTTTATAGCCAATAGAATATAGTTCTTTTTTTAATTTATCTATATCATAATCATTATTTACTTCTAACTTTATTATTTTCTCTTTATATAAATTATTTGTTGGAAGATATCTCAAATATCCCATTAAATTTGTAATTATAATTTTATTGTTTTTTTGTTTTATTATTTCATTGATTGTTTCAAGTCTTGATATCATTAAATCGGGACTTATGGCAATTGCTTCACTAGTAATAAAATCATCCATTGGGAAAAGGAAAACATTATCTGTATAACTTTGTAACGATAAATATAACATATTTGCTTCATATAAAGATGAAGTCAAAATAATAATATTTTTATTAGCTTTATTTAATGTATTTTTAGCATAAATTGAAAATAATTCATTATTTATACCTGACAAAACTATATTATTATCTTCTATCTTATCAAAAAAAGTATTAAATACCCCCATTTTATTCACCTTTTCCAATAAAGTTATATTTTGTCATTAATTCATCAAAATCGTTTAATATATATTCATTTAATAAATCAGTTGAAATTTCAATAATTCTATTAAACTCTTCTAATTCTTCTTTTTTTATTTTTCCCAACACATAATCTTTAGTATCAATATTTTTATTATTAGATATACCTATTTTTAATCTTTTATAATTGCTAGTATGTAAATTTAATTCAATGTTTTTTAAACCATTATGACCACCACTTGAACCACTTTTTTTCAATTTAAAAGAGCCAACTGATAAATCTAAATCATCATTTATTATGAGTATATTGTCAATGTCTATTTTGTAAAAATCAACAAAGCGTCTCACAACTTCACCAGATAAATTCATATATGATTGTGGCTTTAATAAAATAACTTTTTCATTGTGTATACTAATTTCTTCATATAATCCATTAAATTTATTTTTAGTTATTTTTGTTCCATTTGATAAAGCAAATTTATCAATAGTCATAAATCCAATATTATGTCTTGTATTCTCATATTCCTTACCAGGATTACCTAAACCTACTATTAATTTCATATACTATTTACCTCCATTCAAATGATATTCCTTATAAACTAATGATTTTGGTATTTCTCTTTCAACAGAAACTTTTTTTATTGCTTCTTTTTCTGTCATACCATCTTCTAAATATAATTTAATATGCTCAATAACCGTCATTTCTTCATAATTTTCTACTTCTAAATTACCCTCTACAACTAAAACTATTTCACCTTTTAATTCTGCTAAATCAATAAGTAGATCCTTTAATGTACCACGATAAACATCCTCATACATCTTAGAAATCTCCCTACATAAAGCTATTCTTCTATTTCCAAATACACTATAAATATCATTCAATGTTTCTTTAATTCTATGAGGAGCTTCATAAAAAATAGTAGTATATGAATTTCTCTTTAAATTTTCCAATTCTTTTTTCCTTTTAGAAGATTTAGAATTTAAAAATCCATAAAATAAAAATGGTGATGGATTCACACCTGACATAATCAATGCCGGAATTAAAGCAGTTGGTCCTGGTAAACCTACAACATTATAACCGTTATTGGCTACCTCTTCTACAATTTTATATCCAGGATCACTAATGATTGGTGTACCTCTATCAGTTACTAAACCAATATTTTTACCCTCTTTTAAATTATCAATAACCATTCTTTTAACATTATCTTCATTATGATCATGGCAACTTATCATTTTCTTTCTTATATCTAATTTTTTTAATAATTGACCAGTTACTCTAGTATCTTCACAAAGCAAAAAATCAACATTTTTCAATGTTGTAACTGCTCTAAAAGTAATATCTTCCATATTACCAATAGGCGTAGGTATTAAAAATAATGTAGGAGTATTGTCATAACTTTTTTGTAACATCTATATCACTCTCCAATAAATATTTTATTAACATCTTTTGTGTATAAACCATTCTCATCATAAACATAAATTGGTTTTAATACTTTTAAACCAGGATTACCATTTTTTCTTCCTTCAATCAAAACCATTTCTGCATCAATATTTGGTTTAGAATAAACAAATTGAATTTTTTTTACCTCAATATTATTATCTGCCATTAATTTGATAATATCCAATAAACGTTCTGTTCTATGTACCATTGCAAGTATACCATTATTTTTCAATAATTTCTTTGATATTTTTATTATATCTTGTAAATTAATGTATTTTTCATGTCTTGCAATTGTCTTATGAATGTCATCATTAAGATGTGAAGAATTTATATTATACTTAAAATATGGTGGATTACAAGTTATTATATCAAACGTATCTGATTCATACATATTCACCAATTCTTTCATATCAATATTCAACAAGTCGATTTGAGATGATAAATTATTCATTTCTACAGTTTTAACAGCTAAATCATATATATCTTTTTGAATTTCAACACCTATTATACTAGCTTTTGTTCTAGTAGATAAAATTAAAGGAATTGGAGCATTTCCAGTTCCTAAATCCAATATTTTTTTTGCTTTTAAATTTATAGTAACAAAATTTGGTAGTAGTACAGAATCTAAAGAAAATTTAAACCATTCAGTATTTTGAAAAATTTTTAAATTTTTATAACCAACTAAATCATTTATTACTTCCATTAAGAACCTCATCAAAATTATAATCTACAAAACCATTTTCTTTCATATCAACAGTAATAATTTTTTTGAACAAGTTTATAGATACGATTTTACCCTTACCATCTTTAGTACTTATTATATTACCAATACTTGGAAGTCCCTTTTTTAAATCAGTATATACTTCATCTTCATATTTTAAACAACAAAGTAAACGACCACAAACACCATTTATTTTTATTGGATTTAGAGAAATATATTGATTTTTAGCCATATTAATAGAAACACTGTTAAATTCTGTTAGGAATGTACTACAACATAATATTCTACCGCATGGACCTAATCCACTAACTTCTCGCGCTTTATCTCTTACACCTATCTGTCTTAATTCAATACGTGTTTTAAATTGTTGAGCAAGTTTTTTTGCTAATTCTCTAAAATCTACTCTATCATCAGCCAAAAAGTTAAATAACAATTGATTTCTATCAAAAGTATAATTAGCATCAATAATATTCATATTTAATTTTAAAGAATCTGCTATTTTTTTTGCATATTCAACTGCTTCACTAGCATCTGTAATATTTTTACTGTATTGTAGATCATCTTCTTTTGTTGTTATACGTATTATTTGCTTTAATGGAAAAATAAGATCATCCGGTGCCATTTCTTTTACTGATGTTACAATTTTTGCATATTGAAAACCTTTTTCCGTTTCAACTATTACTGTATCACCTATTTTAATATCAAAACCATTAATATCAAAATAGTAAGTACGACTATTTTCTTTAAATGCTGCTCCAACTACTTTATACATTATTTACCTCCTTGGAAAAATCAATAATAAATTTATCAATTAATAAATTTATATTACTATTACTTTTTATTCGATTAAATTGTCTATTTATTAATCTAATCTTATTAGCTAAACTATTCAAATCATTAAGTAAAGATATTTCTTCTAATATTTTATTATCTATTTTTATATTTAATGTCTTTGCATTAAATATATCACTATATATTTCATTTAATCCTTGAAATAAACTCATTATATCATCTTTATCTAATTTCTTAAAATTTAAATAATCATTATATTGTGCTATAAACTCTGACTTATTTTTTTCTAACAATAAAACTAAATTTAAAAGTGTATCATCATAAGTAATTTTATTTGACATTACTAGTTCACTATTTTCTAAAGAAAAAACTATACATCTAGATAAAATTGTATCAATTACATTATGTTTATTATTAGCCACTAAAATTGCAATAATATTATCAAACGGTTCTTCTAAAAACTTTAGTATAGTATTTGCAGAACTTTTATTAAGCTTCTCTGCATCTTTAATTATATATATTTTAGGTCTACCATTAAATGATTTAGTCATAAATTCATTTTGTAAATCTAACATTTGATCTTTTTTTATCCACATACCATCAGTATCAATAATTTTTATATTACTAATTCTATGATCATCAATCAAACTGCAATCATTACAAGTATTACAATTTTCTCTATTAAAATAATAAAATGGACAATACAATGTTTTTGCAAAAGATAAAGCTAAATCTTCTGCTTTGTCATATCCATTAGATTCTATTAAATAAGCATGAGAGATTTTTTTATTAGATATACTTTTAAAAATAATATTATAAAATTTAGTTTGTTCATTAATATATTTATCTAACATAATACCTCCCTACAAATTTAATACAAGAAAAATCAATGACAATAACATTGGAAAATCCAATAATGTAAGTAAAAATATTGTATATATATTAATTGGAATAATAAAATTAAAATTACTTCCTATTATATTAAAACTATATAAAACAAAAATACTTATTAAAATTCTCCTTATAATTATTTTAAATTTCTTCATATTATCACCTATAAAACAATATGAATTATTTTGTATATTATTCAACATTTTTTCTATCTGAAAGTGCTCTTTCTAATGTCAAGGAATCAATATATTCCATATCTGCACCCATAGGTATACCACTAGCAATTTTCGTAATATTAATATTTAAACCATCAAGTATTCTTTTTATGTACAATGAAGTAGTTTCCCCTTCAATACATGGTTTGAATGCTAATATTATTTCTTTATAATTTTCTTTTTTAATTCTATCCATTAATGTATCTAAACCTATATCTTCTGGATTAATACCATCAAGCGGTGATATCAAACCATTTAAAACATGATACTTTCCATTAAATACTTTAAGTTCCTCAAATAAAAAAACACTTTTTGGATCTTCTACTACACATAATACATCATCGTCACGTGAATTATTGTTACATATATTACAACTATTATCTTCAATAAATCCATTGCATACTGGACATCTATTGATCTTTTTCTTCATATCTATAAGATTTTCACTCAATAACGAAACTTTTTCTTCATCCATCTCTAAAATAGAAAAAGCCATTCTAATAGCAGTTTTTTCACCTATTCCTGGAAAAAATTTTAAAGATTCTACTAAATTGTTAAAACTACTAGGATACATATTAAAATAACCCTGGCATTGAATTAGTATATTTTCCCATTTTTTGCTCTGTCATAGAATCAACTTTTTCAAATGCATTATTTATTGCTAATACAATCATATCTTCTAGCATTTCTAATTCATCTTCTTCTAATTGATTTTTATTATCAATATTAATTTTTTTAATTGTTTTGTTACCCATAACTTCAACAGTTACTAAACCGTTTGTTCCCTCAAAAACAGTATTATCTATTTCTGATTTTGCCTTCATCATATCTTTTTGCATTGATTGCGCTTGTTTCATTAGTGCTTGTATATTCATATTTTTTCCTCTTTTCTATACTTCTATTACCGAATCACCAAATAAAGATTTTGCATCAGTTTTTTTTGATTTTTTTATAGTTACTTCTTTTTTTACTGAATCAACTTTATTATGCGTTTTAACATTAACTT
Organism: uncultured Muribaculaceae bacterium; assembly: GCA_964389735.1. Classification (GTDB taxonomy): domain Bacteria; phylum Bacillota_I; class Bacilli_A; order RF39; family UBA660; genus JAQUVS01. Next base: position 4,255 of record CAYMEJ010000016.1, on the reverse strand, counting down.
CATCCATTAGTTCATAAATAATTTTATTATTCCTATTTTCAATAAAAACTTGTTTTTCTTTATTCCATTCACTCTCAGTTAATAAAGCTAATTTATAATTTAAACCAGATAATTCAAATAACAAATTTTGTATTTTCTTCAACATTAATATTCCATCTGTAATACCAGACTCATATTTATAACTAATTATCATGTATTCTTTTCCAACAGCTCTCACAGTAGCATCAATTAAAAACATAGCCGTTTTACCAAATTTACTATCTAAAGTATAACTTTGTAATTTGCTCCAACATTTTAAAATGATTTCTTTGCTATCCTTATTTGCTGTTGCAAAAGTATTATTAATATAAATAGGTTTTAGTAATTGATAATCATTATCATTATTTTGATTATTGTCATCTTCACCCATTTTCATATCAACAATATCAGGAGATGTTTTTTGTTCAACTTCAACATCTGTGGATAATTTTATTTCCCGGGAAATATTTTTTTGTATTTTATTTTTTGAAATAAAATTCAATATTTCAACCTCAAATAATATTTTTTGATTTGGAGATTCTTTAAATTCAATATATATATCATTCAACAATTTAATTAAGCTATTATCAAAATCAATAGGATATTTATTACTTCCATTAGTATAATAGTTGATTAAATCATCTTTCAAAATTTCCATTACATTTTGAGTAAATATCATAATGTCATTTCCATTTTCAAAAATATTATTAATTATATCTAAAGTATCATTTATATTCTTACAATTAAGATTATCAATAAACTTATCTACAGTTTCACGTGAAACTATATTAATCACTTCATAAAAATCTTCTAATTTAATTATATCTGTATATGAAGATAATTTATCTAAATAGCCTAAAGCATCTCTTAAACATCCATCAGAAATATCAGTTATTTTATTTATTACTTCATCATCTATTTTAATATTTTCTGTATCACAAATATATTTAATTCGCTGAAACATATCAGTATTACTAATTCTTTTAAACTCAAAACATTGGCATCTTGATATAACAGTTACAGGAACTTTATGTGGATCAGTTGTTGCTAAAATAAAAATTACATGTTCAGGTGGTTCCTCTAATGTTTTTAATAATGCATTAAAAGCCCCCGTAGTTAACATATGAACCTCATCTATTATATAAACCTTATATTTCAATTCAGAAGGAACAAGATTAACGTTATTTCTAATTTCTCTAATCTCATCAATACCATTATTTGAAGCTGCATCTATTTCAATAATATCTGGAGTAGAATTTTCATCGCAACTAATACAATTTTTACATATTCCACATACTTGCCCATCTTTTATTGATAAACAATTAACTGTTTTTGCTAAAATTTTTGCAATTGATGTTTTTCCCGTACCTCGTGGTCCAGAAAACATATATGCATGTGAAATTTTGTTATTTATTAAAGCATTTTTTAATGTTTTTATTACTATTTTTTGTCCAACAACATCGTCTAAAGTTTTTGGTCTATATTTTCTATATAAAGCTTGATATTTCAATGTTTTCACCTCCTGTTAATACATATATATTATAACATATTTCTTATTATTTTCACCTTTTATTTAGAAAAAATTGTTTTAATAGTTTTGAACATAATTCATCATTCATATTTTTACATAATATATTTTTATCCACAGCATTTTTATTCTTCATATTATTATTTTTTGTACCATATACTATTCTCTTTATTCTAGATTGTTTAATAGCCCCATAACACATATCACAAGGTTCTAAAGTAGTATATATAATACAATTTAATAATCGCCAATTATTTATTTTCTTACAAGCTTTATTTATAGCAATAATTTCTGCATGATTTGTAGATATATTAGTACTAGTTGTTTTATTATAAGCTTTAGAAATAATTTTATTATCTAAAACTATAACTGCACCTACCGGTACTTCGTTGTTATTATATGCTTTTTTTGCTTCACTTAATGCTATTTTCATATATTTTTCATCATTCATAATATTCTCCATAAAAAAAGTGCACATAAATATTTAAAGTTGGCTGCTTTCTTCCGAATCTGACCAGTTTCAATAAAATATTTATTGCACGTATATATAATATAATATTTTTAATTATTTTTCAATAAAAAAGTAATGTTTCACGTGAAACATTACTTAATTATATTTCAATGTTTCACGTGAAACATCGTAAAATTAATTTTTATTTTTTTCTTCTTCGATTACGTTTTCTTCTTCAAATTCTTCTTTTAATATTTTTGTAACTGTAGCAATTGATTGATTATTTTTTAAATTAATCAATTTAACACCTTGAGTTGCCCTTCTTAAAGTTGATATTTGTTCCATAGGCATCCTTATTACAATACCAGTATCTGTTATGATCATTAAATCTTCATCTCCGATTACAGATTGTAATGATACTAATGCACCATTCTTTTCTGTTACATTTAAAGCTTTTACACCTTTACTACCACGATGTGTTAATCTATAATCATCAATTGGAGTTTTCTTTCCATAACCTTTTTCTGTTACAACTAATACTTGTTCTTCAGGATTAATAACTTCTGCTCCTACAACTTTTGCCCCTGATAATTCTATTCCTTTTACTCCTGAAGCAGTTCTACCCATAGATCTAACTTCTGTTTCATTAAATCTTACCATTCGACCATTTGAAGCACCAATTATTATTTCATTATTTCCTGTAGTTTTTCTAACAGATATCAATTCATCATCATCTTTTAATGAAATTGCAATTTTTCCACTATTTCTAATATTTTCAAACTCTTCCAACTGTGTTCTCTTTATTAATCCATTTTTAGTAACAAAACTCAAATATTTATATTCACAATTTTCTGCCTCTAACATTATTAATGAATTAATTGCTTCATCTTTTTCCACAGATAATAAATTAATAATTGGCAATCCTTTACTTTGTCTGCTAAATTCTGGAATTTCATAACCTTTCATTCTATATACTTTTCCTTTATTTGTAAAGAATAAAATATAATCATGAGTTTTTAGTGAGATAAGTTTTTCCACAACATCTTCTTCATTAGTAGTCATTCCTTTTATACCTACACCACCCCTATTTTGAGTTCTATAAGTATCTACTGGTAAACGTTTAATATATCCTTTGTTTGTTAATGTTATTACAATATCTTCAACAGGTATTAATGATTCATCTTCAATATAATCAATAGCAGTCATATCAATAGATGTTCTTCTATCATCACCATATCTGTTTTTTATTTCTAACATTTCTTTTTTAATTATATCTAATACTTTTTGATTAGAAGCTAAAATAGATTTCAATTCTTCTATTTCTTTTAATAAATTAACTAATTCTGCTTCAATTTTATCTCTCTCTAACCCTGTTAATCTTCGTAATTTTAATTCAAGAATTGCATCGCATTGAACTTCATCTAACTCAAATCTCGCCATTAATTTAGATTTAGCATCATCATCAGTTGAAGTTGCTTTAATAATTCTTATTACTTCATCAATATTATCTTGTGCAATTTTATATCCATTTAAAATATGAACTCTTTTTTCATCTTTATTTAAATCAAATCTTGTTCTTCTAATGATTACTTCTTTTTGATGATCAATATATTTAGAAATAATTGATTTTAAATTTAATGTTCTAGGAGTCAATCCATCTAACATTAAGAAAATTATTCCATAATTAACTTGAAAAGAGGTATGTTTATATAAATTATTTAAAATAACTTGAGGATTTGCATCTTTTTTTAATGTAATTGTTATTTTAACGCCATTTTTAAGATCAGTATGATAATCAGCTATTCCATCTATG
>CAYMEJ010000016.1:0-435 GCA_964389735.1 uncultured Muribaculaceae bacterium | reverse complement strand
GTTTTATTATGAACTAATTCTGCAACTTTATTTTTTAAGTCCATAGTATTTACACCATATGGAACTTCAGTAAATATAATACAATTATGACCATTTACTTCTTCTATTGTTGCTCTACTTCTTATTGTAATACTACCTCTACCGGTATCATAAGCTTGTTTAATACCTGAATTACCTAATATTACACCACCAGTTGGAAAATCTGGTCCTTTTATATATTGCATTAACCCATCTGTATCTATATCTGGATTATCAATATAAGCAACACAACCATCAATAACTTCAGATAAATTGTGTGGTGGTATATTTGTAGCCATACCAACAGCAATACCCATAGTACCATTTACTAATATATTAGGAAATCTAGATGGTAATACTTTAGGTTCTTTTTCTGTTTCATCAAAATTAGGAACAAAGTCTACAACATCCTTATCA
>CAYMEJ010000015.1:0-25258 GCA_964389735.1 uncultured Muribaculaceae bacterium | reverse complement strand
CAAAATATACATATAATGAAATAGAAAAAATATTAGAAGAAAATAATTTATATATATATGAACATTTAAATGATGAAGAAATGACTAATAAATATTTTTATAACTATAATACTTTAAATCCAAATAACAAAATGAAAGCACCAAAAGGAATAAACTATTGCCTAGCAGTAAAAAAATAAAAAATATGATATAATTAGTTTAGTAAAGATAGGTGATAACATGATAGTATTCAGATTTATGTCAAACGAAGAATATAATAAGTATAGAAATGGTGAAGAATTAGTAAATAATAAAGATTTTACTATGGCTAAAAGTGAAGATATTGATGAACTTGGTAATAAAATAGAAACAAAAGTATCTAATAGTATTGGATTTTGTTTTTTTGATATTAATGATTATGATCCAATAGAAGCACATATGTTTTTATCAGGAATAGTAAGTAAAGATATATGCTCAGTATTTTATGTTGATAAAGAAAAATTAAACAAAAGTTATGGACTATATTATCCTAAAGGTAGAGATAAAGATCCATATGCAACAGAGTATTGTACACAAGAATATAATAAAAATGATTTTAAAGAACTAACTACATGTTTTATTCCAGAAGATAGCTGGAATTTTTCAAATTGGAAATGGATTGATAATATTGATGAATTACAAAAAATACCATATGAAAAAGTTTGTAGTGAATGGCATTTAGAATTTATACCAAAAGAAAATATAATAGAAAAAGCAGTAAATTTAATCTAATAATAAAAAATGATATTGATATAATTAATGAAAAATGTTAAAATTCATATAGAGTAAGAGGGATGTTATATGATAGAATTTTTTAGAGATACTTTAGATGGACCATTATATTATGTAGTACTAGTTATTGCAATTATATTAATAATGGCCATAATAGGATATATTATTGAAAAAAAACAATCAGAAAAAAAAGAACAAGAAAATATTGCAGTAATTAATAATAGTACAACAGAAACTACTATTACAAATAATGAACCAACAATAGTACCAATTGCACCTGTAGTAGAAACTCCAGTAATGGAAGCAAATCCAAATTCAGATAAAATAGATGAAGGACCAATACAACAAGAACAAATACCAACTATAATAGATTTTGGGTCTACAAAAGATGATGATACTAACGACATTATTTAATTTATGAAATTAAAGATATAGGCTTTACTAACTATATCTTTTTTTGATATAATTAGAAAGAATTAAGGTACAAAGTGGAAGGATGATTTTAATGACTTTAGACAGTATTTTAGAAATAGTAAAGAAAATATTAGATATATCATTAGTATGGTTAATCTTTTATTATATATTAAAGAATATAAGAAACAATGTAAAACTAACACTGTTATTTAAAGGTGTAGCAATAGTTTTAATATTAAAATTAGTAAGTGATTTTCTAGGTTTAACTACAATAGGATTATTACTTGAATATGTAATAATGTGGGGACCTTTAGCACTTATCATTATATTTCAACCAGAAATCCGTAATGTTCTTGAACAATTAGGAAGAACTCAACTATTAGGAAGACATAAAGTCTTAACAGTAGATGAAAGAGAAAGATTAGTATATGAAATAGTTCAAGCTGTTGATTACCTTAGAAAAGCAAGAATAGGTGGTTTAATAGTATTAGAAAGAGATAGTAGTTTAGGAAATTATATTGATAAAGCAAAAAAAATATATGCAGACTTATCTAGTGATTTATTAATATCTATTTTCTTCCCAAATAATCCATTACACGATGGTGGAGTAATAATTCAAGGAGATAGAATTACTTGTGCAGGAGCAGTATTCCCAACAAGTAGTAGTTCAAAAGTAAATAAAAGATTTGGTACACGTCATAGAGCAGCATTAGGAATAGTTGAAGAAACAGATGCAGTAGCAATTGTTGTTTCAGAAGAAACAGGAAGAATATCAATAGCAGTTAAAGGAGAACTATTCTATAACTTATCACTTGATGATGTAAGAATGATGTTAATAGATGAACTAAGACCAAAACAAGATGAAGAAATATTAGATGAATTAGATGAGGAAGATATTTATGAAGAAAACAAATAAAAAAAGTATATTAAAAAAAATTATTTTATTCTTTGATAAATGGTTAATTACTCCAATTACTAAAGGAATATTATGGTTAGGTGATGCTATTAAGAATAATGAAAAGAATATTGAAAAATTCATTAATAATAAGCAAACTCTAATAGTAGTATCATTAGTATTTGCGTTTGCAGTATTCTTTGTAGTAGATCAAAAGGCAACAACAATAATTAATAAATCAGCAGAAGTATTATACAATCAACCAGTTGTGGCAGAATATAATGAAGAAGCTTATGTAATTGAAGGATTACCTGAAAGTGTAGATATCACATTAATAGGTAGAAAATCAGATTTATATTTAGCAAAACAATATCCATCACATGAAGTATCAGTGGATTTAAGAGATTTAAAACCAGGTAGTCATAAAGTAACATTAAAATATAATCAAAAATTATCTTCAATCGATTATAAGATTGATCCTTCCACTGCAACAATAGTAGTATACGAAAAAGTATCAGAAACTAGAGAAATAGATTATGATATTCTTCATAAGAAGAGTCTTGATACAAAACTAGTAATTGATAGTATAGATTTGGATAGAACTGATATAACTATAAAAGGTGCTGATTATAAACTTGAACAAGTAGCAACAGTAAAAGCATTAGTAGATATTAATAACATAAGTAATCCAACAGTAGGTAATACAACATTAAAAGATGTACCTTTAGTAGCATATGACTCTGAAGGAAAAACAGTTGATGTAGAAATAGTACCATCAAAGATAAATGCTAAAGTAGAAATATCTTCTCCAAGCAAAGAAGTAAAAATAGAAGCAGTACCAACTGGTGAACTAGCATTTGGTAAATCAATTAGTAAAATAGAATATAGTGTAGAAAATGTAACAATATATGGCGACAAATCTACAATAGATGAAATAACATCTATTCCAGTAGAAATAAATGTTGATAAATTATCAGAAAATAAGGAATATATTGTTAATATACAAAAACCATCAGGTGTAAGAGAAATGAGTGCTAAAACAGTAACAATTAAACTTACATTATCAGAATTAGTAACAAAAGAAGTTGAAGGAGTAAAAATAACTCCAATCAATTTAAGTGGTAACTTAAAAGTTCAAGCACTATCACAAGAAGATAGTATGGTAACAGTAATAGTTAAAGGTAGTAAACAAGTTATTGATGATGTTAACTCAGGAAAAATAACAATAACAGCAAATGTTGACTTAAAAGGTTATACTGAAGGTGAACATGAAGTAGAAGTTAAATTAACAGGTAGTGACTTAACAGCGTCATATGAAGCCAAGACTAAAAAAGTAAAAATAAAGATAGTAAAAAAATAGGCATTAAGCCTATTTTTTTTAATCTATATCTTCAAACAGTAATGATATATCAATGATACCAGCAATTCCTACTAAAACATAAACAATTCTAGTAACTATATTATCAATACCAAATAAAGTGGATACAAGGTTAATATCAAATAAACCTACTAATCCCCAGTTAATCGCACCAATAATAACAAGAACTAAACAAATCTTTTGTAATGTTTTCATAATTTCCTCCTTAATTTTTTTATACAATAATATGATAATCAAAAAAAAGAAAATTATTCATGAATAAAGAAAAAAACAAACCATATAATTAAATGAAAGAAATTGAGAGGTGAAAAATTGAAAAAAATAATTATTGGTTTATTATTTATGAGTTTTTTTGTAACTGGATGTTTTGAATACAATGTTTCGGATATAACAAAAGATATAGATAAGAAATATGGTAATTTAAAATCGTATAAAATAACAGGAACTTTGGAAATAATAAATAATGATGATGTTTATAAATATGATGTAACAGTATCATATCAAAAGAAAGATAAGTTTAAAGTTAATTTAAAAAACACTTCTAATCAACATGAACAAATCATTTTAAAAAATGAAGAAGGAGTATATGTATTAACACCATCTTTAAATAAAAGTTTCAAATTTCAAAGCGAATGGCCTTATAACAATTCACAAGTATATTTATTACAATCAATAATAACTGATTTAAAAAGTGATGAAGACAAGGATTTTACTACAAAAGAGAAAGAATATATTATAACATCAAAAGTAAATTATCCTAATAATAGAAAATTAGTAAAGCAAATAATAACATTAGATAAAGACCTTAAAATTAATAAGGTATCTGTAGTAGATGAAAATGAAATAGCACAAATGACAATGATATTTGATACGATAGATACAAGTCCATCATATGAAGAAAATTATTTTGATCTAGATTCAATAATGGATACAACATCGCCTAAATTACCTGAAGCAAATAGTGATGAAAAAACAAGTAGTTTAGATGAAACAATATATCCACTATATATTCCAACAGGAACACAACTTACTAATGAAGAAACAATAGCAAAAGACGATGGTGAAAGAAAAATATTAACATTTGATGGAGAAAAACCATTTCTATTAGTAGAAGAAACTGCATCAATACCAAATGAATTTTCAGTAATACCTACATATGGAGAACCATATCTATTAATAGATACAGTAGGAGCACTAAGTGATAATTCTATAACATGGAGTAGTAGTGGTGTTGATTATTACTTAGTATCAGAAGTAATGAGTCAAGATGAATTACTAGATATAGCAAGGTCAGTGAATACATTACCAATGATGAAATAACACTTTAATAGTGTTTTTTTATTGATATAAATTATTTATTTTTTCTTATTAACATGTTATAATTTTATATAGGTGGTGTAAACATGAAAAAACAAAAGAAAACAGTAAAAAACAAATCACAATATAATTCAGCAAATTATAATGAAGATGTAGTAAAAGTAGTAAAAATAATAGCTGCAGTTATATTATTCTTTGGAATAATATACTTAATAACTGCATTAGTAACAGGAGAATTAAATTTTGGTAAGAAAGAAGAAAAAGAAACAAAAACTACTATTCAATATGAAGAAATATTAGCAGGGCAAACTTTAAATAGAAATAATGATTCATATTATGTAATTTTATATAACTTTTCAAGTGATAATGCTCCTATAATTTCATCATTAAAAACTACATATAAAGCAAAAACAGATGCACTAGGAGTATATACAGTAGACTTAGATAAAGCATTTAATACTCCTTATATAACAACTGAAAGCTATAAACAATTACCTACTACAATAGAAGATTTCAAAATAAAATGTCCTACAATAGTAAAGGTAAAAGAACATAAAGTAGTAGAAAGATTCGAAACAGAAACAGTAATTAAAGAAAAATTACAAGAATTAGCAAATTAATACTCGAAAGAGTATTTTTTTTGTAATACTATTTAACATACTAGACATTAAATAATGAAATTTTAATAGATTTAATTCTAAAATAATTATAATTATGATATGATTATATAGAATACAAAAGAGGTGTAAGCATGGAAAAAGAAGAAACAAAAAAGAAAGAACCAATAAAAAAAGAAACTAAAAGAAGAGCAACAAAAAAAGTAATAGAAGTAGAAGAAATACCAACAGAAGTAATACGAGAAAAAGAGACTGGTTTTAATTATATTGAAGTAATTGTTATTATGATAATTACATTAATAATTGGTGGATTGATTGGAAGTTTTTTAACAAAGACAACTGAAAACTATAAAGAAGAAACAAAAATCACTAATAATGTACCAAGTGATTTAAAAGAATTTGTAAATACATATGAAGAAATAAAAAACCAATATTATAAAGATATAGATACAGACAAATTAGTAAATGCTGGTATAAAAGGAATGATTGATTATTTAGGAGATCCATATTCAACATATATGGATGAAACAGAAACTCAAAGTTTTAATGAACAAGTAGAAGGTAATTATATAGGTATCGGAACAGAAATAACATATAATAAAGATAATCAAGTAATAATATCAAATCCTTTTGACAATTCTCCAGCCAAGGAAAATGGATTAAAAAATGGTGATATAATTGTAGAAGTAGATGGAAAAGATACTAAAGGAAAAACATTATCAGAGGTATCAAGCATGATAAAAGGAAAAGTAAATACAACTACAACAGTTAAGTTTAAAAGAGGAGAAGAAGAATTTACAAAAACTATTACAAGAAAGAGAATAGAAATCACTTCTGTAACATCAAAAATAATAAATAAAAATAATAAAAAAGTAGGATACATAGATATTACTTTATTTGCAGCTAATACAGGTACACAATTTGCAAATGAATTAAAAAAATTAGAAAAAGAAAAAATAGATTCATTAATAATAGACGTAAGAGGTAATTCAGGAGGATATTTAAATGTTGTTACTGATATTTCATCATTATTTATGGATAAAACGAAAGTAATATATCAATTAGAAACAAAAGGTAAAAAAGAAAAAATATATTCAAACACAAAAACAAAAAGAACTTATGATATTGCAGTGTTAATAGACAGTACAAGTGCCTCAGCATCAGAAATACTAGCATCTTCACTAAAAGAATCATATAATGCAGAAATAGTGGGAACTAATTCATATGGTAAAGGTACAGTACAAACAACATCAAATTTATCAAATGGTTCAACAATAAAATATACAATTCAAAAATGGTTAACACCTAAAGGTAATTGGGTCAATGGAAAAGGTGTAGAGCCAACACAAAAAGTAGAATTAACAGAAGATTATTATAATAATCCTTCAGACGACACAGATAATCAACTACAAAAGGCAATAGAAATATTAGTAAAATAAGATAGTGCAATCCACTATCTTTCTTGCCTTTTATGTATAAAATCTATATAATTTAATAGTAAGGAGGCAATATAATGAAAAAAATAAACAAATTAAAAATAAATTGGTTTTTAGTAAGAATAATATTAGCAATAGAACTATTAATAGCCTCTAATTTTACAGAGATAGGAATAATAATGATCATTATTGGTTATATTGTATCTAGTTATGATTTATATATAGAAAATATAAAACAATTAATAAAAGGTAATATTTTTCATGAAACAACATTAATGATTTTAGCATCCTTAGGAGCAATAATTATTGGGGAAGCAACAGAAGCACTAATTGTAATAATACTATATCAAATAGGAGAAAAATTAAGTAATTTAATGATAAATAATTCAAAAAAATCTATAATTGATTTATTGAATTTAAAAGTTGAAAAGGCACATTTAGTAACAAAAACAACAATAAAGGATATTAAAACAGAAAAATTACAAATAGGAGATATAATAATTGTAAAGCCTGGTGAGAAAATTCCAGTAGATGGAGTATTAGTAGAGGGTAGTACAAATATTGATATGAAATCTCTAACAGGTGAAAGTATACCAAAAGTATTTAATATTAATGATGAAGTATTAAGCGGAAGTATTAACTTATCATCACCAATAGCAATAAAAGTAACAAATAAATATAAAGATTCAACAGCATCTAAAATTATGGATTTAATTGAAAATGCTACAAAAACAAAATCAAATTCTGAAAAATCTATAACAAGATTTTCAAAAATATATACTCCAATAGTATTGATAATAGCACTTATTATAGTAATAATACCCTATTTAATGTATGAAACTATAAATATAGAAAATTTACGCATGGGATTAATATTCTTAGTAGCAAGCTGTCCATGCGCATTAGTAATATCAATACCTTTAGGATATTATATTGGTCTAGGAAAATTATCAAAAGAAGGTATTATTTTTAAAGGAAGTAATGAAATAGAAAAAATGAAGAATGTTTCTGCAATAGCATTTGATAAAACTGGTACATTAACAAAAGGTAATTTTAATATTACATCTATTGTAACTAACAATGAAAAAGAATTATTTTACTATTTAAACTATGCAGAATACTATTCTAATCATCCAATAGCAAATGTAATAAAAAACTATAATACTTGTAAAGTAAATGAAAAATTAATAAAAAACTATAAAGAAATACAAGGTAATGGAATACAATTAATAGTAGATAAGAAAAAAGTCTTAGTTGGTAATGGACAATTAATGATAGATAATGGAATACAAATAGAAAAAACTAAAGAAATAGGAACAATTATCTATGTATCAGTAGATAAAGAATTATTAGGACACATTGTAATAGAGGATGAAATAAAAGTATCAATTAAAGATTTTATATCTAATCTAAAGAAAAAAGGAATTAAAGATTTAATAATATTATCAGGTGATGATAAAAATATTGTGGAACAAGTAAGTAAGAAAATAGGAATAAATAAATATTACTCCAATCTCTTACCAGCAAAAAAACTAGAATATTTAAATAAAATACAAGAAGAAACAGAAGGATATGTAATTTTCATTGGTGATGGAGTAAATGATGCTCCAGTGTTAATTAAATCAGATATAGGTATATCAATGGGAACAATGGGTAGTGACGCAGCTATTGAAGCAAGTGATGTAATAATATTGAATGATGATATCACAAAAGTAATAGATGCAATTGAAATATCAAAATTAACAAATAAAATAGTATGGAGAAATATAATATTTGCAATATCTGTAAAAATGGCTATACTATTACTAACAGTATTGAAATTATCAAACATGTCATTAGCAGTATTTGCAGATGTAGGTGTAACAATAATAGCAATAATGAATACATTTAAAATATTGAAATATAAGGGAGGTAAATAAAATGAATGATATAGAAATATGTAGAAATACAACTATGCTCCCAATAAAAGAAATAGGAAGTAAAATTAATATTGATGAAAATGATTTAGAGTTATATGGAAAATATAAAGCTAAAATAAATTTAAAAAAAGGTACAAAAAACGGAAAACTAATATTAGTAACTGCTATTAATCCGAGTCCATATGGTGAAGGAAAAACTACTATTACAATAGGATTGGGAGATGCTCTAAATAAGTTGAACTACCAAACCATAATAGCATTAAGGGAACCATCACTAGGACCAGTATTTGGTGTTAAAGGATGCGCCAATGGTGGAGGATATGCACAAGTATTACCAATGGAAGATATTAACTTACATTTTACTGGCGATTTAGATGCAATAACAGCAGCAAATAATTTACTATGTGCTGCAGTAGACAATCATATTGAAAAAGGTAATGAATTAAATATAGATGTTAATAAAATAATGGTTCATAGATGTTTAGATGTAAATGATAGAGCACTAAGAGAAATAGAAATAAATGGAAGAAAAGATTATTTTACAATAACAGCAGCAAGTGAAGTAATGGCAATATTTTGTTTGGCAAAAGATATAACAGACTTAAAAGATAGGTTAGGTAACATTTTAGTAGGGTATAATTGTAATGATAAAGCAATTTATGCCAAAGAACTACATATTGAAGGGGCAATGACATCATTATTAAAGGATGCAATACTACCCAATTTAGTACAAACACTAGAAAATAATCCTGCTATTATACATGGTGGACCATTTGCAAATATAGCTCATGGTTGTAGTAGTGTAATAGGAACTAATTTAAGTTTGTCATTAGCAGATTATGTTGTAACAGAAGCTGGTTTTGGTTCTGACTTAGGTGCAGAAAAATTCTTCGATATTAAATGCCCAACTGCAAATATTAAACCAGATGCAGTAGTATTAGTAGTAACTACAAAAGCATTGAAATATCAAGCAGGTATTGAAAAAGAAAATATATTAGAAGAAAATATCGAAGCAATGAAAAAAGGATTAAATAATTTACAAAAGCATATAGAAAACTTAAAAAAGTATAATATAAATATTATAGTAGCCTTAAACAAATATAATACAGATACAGAAAATGAAATAAATTTAATCAAAGAAATATGTCAAAATAATTTAGTGGATTTTGAAATATGCGAAGCTTATTCTAGAGGTAGTGAAGGAGCTATTGCTTTGGCACAAAAAGTACAACAATTATGTAATAAAGAAAATAAATTTACCACATTATATAATTTAAATGAAACTATAAAAGATAAAATCAATATAATATGTAAAGAGATATATAGATCAAATAATATTATCTATTCAGAAGAAATAATTAATAAATTAAATAAATTAGATGATTTAGGGGTATCTAATTACCCAATATGTATTGCAAAAAGTCAATATAAATTATCATTAGACCCAGTAATAATAAATGATATAAAAGTTATGAATGGAGCAAAAATGATAGTAGTACTTCTTAATAATGTAATGACAATGCCTGGATTACCAAAGAATCCTAATTATGAATATATAAATATAGATGAAAATAATAATATAGTGGGGTTATCATAATGAAAAAAGTAGGAATATTTATTGGAGCATTATTTGTAGGATGCTCAATATTTTACTTGATAACTAGTACAGGTTCAATTGCAACAGCAAGTACACCAAAAGTAGAAAAGATATCATTAAAAAAAGATGAACAAAAAACAATAGACAGTAACTACAATGATGAAATATTAAAAGTAAACATGAAATTAAATGATATAACTATTGTTGATGAAATAAAAGCACCGGAACCAATTAATTATGATTCAGTATCTTTTTCCGAAGATAATACAAAATATTTAAAAATAGATTTAACTATTAAAAACTTAGGACCAATAGAATTAAATTCACTAGAATTAGATGGTGAATCATCAACTGAATGTAATCCAAATATTAATTTAGGCAAAGATAATGAATATGCAACTTTAACTGCATTACAAATAGATAATACTAATAATAGTAATGATTTAACAACAATTGTTAGTATAATACCAGGTGCAGAAAAACAAATATATTTATTTACTAGAATAAATAAAAATGCAAACTTAAATAATCCTAAAATAGCAATATGTTTAGGAGATAAACCAATCTATTTAAATATTAAGTAATAGGAGTTTATATGAATAAAGTAACTAAAGTGATGATAGTTAGTTTTTTTACTAATATATTTTTATCATCAATAAAAATAATAAGTGGTTTTTTTGCTAATTCATCGGCATTAGTAGCAGATGGTATCCATTCATTTAGTGATTTAGTAACTGATTTGGTAGCAATAGTAGGAAATAAAATATCAAATAAACCAGCAGATGATGATCATCCTTATGGACACGGAAATATTGAATTTATTACAAGCATAATAATAAGCATTTTTATATTGACGTTAGGTTTTTCAATATTTTATAATTCATTTAATAATAGTAAAAAGGAATTTAATATATTAGTAATAGTAATATCACTAGTAACAGTTATAGGAAAACTAATATTATCTAGATATGTAATAAAAAAAGGTAAAAAATATAATAATAATATTTTAATATCAAGTGGAAAAGAAAGTAGTACTGATGTTATTAGTTCAATAGTAGTATTAATATCAGGAGTAATAATGTACTTTGGTAAATATAATGATATATTCTTATATGCAGATAAAGCAGCAACAATAATAGTAAGTTTATTTATCATTAAAATAGGATATCAAATATTAACTGAAAACCTTTCAAATCTATTGGGAATAAAAGAAAAAAATGAAGAAATATTAAAATCTATAACAGAAATAATAGAAAGCAATAAATTAGTTGAAAGAATAGATGATTTGGTCTTATTAAAATATGGTTCATATTACAAATTAATTGCAGAAGTATCAATGGATGAAAATATAACAATAAAAGACAGTCATAATGAAATAAATAATATTGAAAAATTATTAAAAAAACATAATCATAAAATTAAATATATTATGATACATGTAAATCCATACAAATAAAAATCTCAAATTAATGAGATTTTTTTATTTCTATTAAATATTTATTATTACTAGAATAAATATTAGAGTTATACTTGTCTTCAAAGCTGTCACTTACATATATAATGACTCCTTTATTATTTAATAAATTTAAATATTTATCAATATCAGCACTATTATCCAATAAGATAAAACTTATTTTGTTTTTGTATGTTTCATAATCAGTATCAGTAAGATTATTAATATAATTATTTTTTAATACTTTATCATACAAAATTTGATTATTAGTAAAATCGATAACAATATCATTAGGTTTTACTATTCTATCAATTCTCTCATTTAATCTATTTATTATTGAATCATTAAAACCTTGAAAAGTACCTCTTTTAGTTAATTCTTTATCAATAGAATTCATAACATCAAATTTCTTTAAAGTCCATAAAGGTTCAATTAAATCATCCTTTTTAGCATCACCAGTAATTCTATGTATAACAATATCTTTATTTAAGTATTCTAATTGATCACAAACAATATCAACATATTCATCTCTTGTTAAAATATGAAAATGTTCTTTATCATAAATATCTGCTAACTTAGTATTTTTAATAACATGAAGCATATGTATTTTAATACCTTGAATATTTAAATTATTAAGGTACTTAACAGTATCTATCATCATTTCTTTTGTTTCATAAGGAAGACCGTTAATAATATGTACTACAACTTCAATATTATTTTTTCTAAGCGTATTAACCATATTAGTAAAACAATTTAAATCATGACCTCTATTAATAAATTTAGTAGTACTTTCATGTATAGTTTGAAGACCAAGTTCAATAGTTAAATTAGTTCTTTTATTTAAATCAATTAAGTAGTCTAAACATTCATTAGTTATAGAATCAGGTCTAGTAGCAATACTTAATCCAACAACATTATCTAAATTTAATATTGGCTCATATCGCTTTTTTAAGTTATTGACATCATCATATGTATTAGTATTAGCTTGAAAATATCCAATATATAAGCTATTAGGCCACTTTTTTTCCATTATATTTTTAACTTCATAAAATTGTGTAATTAAGCCTTTCTTTATGTCTCCAGCAAAGTCTCCACTACCTAATTTAGAACAATAGATACAACCACCAACTCCAACAGTACCATCCTTATTAGGACAACTAAATCCACCATTTAAACTAACCTTAAAAACTTTACTATTGTATTTTTTCCTATAATAATAATCTAAAGTATAATACCTCTTAAACCTATCAGTATTAATATATCTATTAATCATAATATCACTTCACTTTACATAAAAAATCATCTTTTATTAATTATATCATGATTAATTGTTGATTTAGAAAAAATAATAATGTTATAATCATAGTTAGAATAGAAGTGGGAGTGAAATTATGGAACAAACAAAGAAAAAAAACAAAGGACTAGTTATAATTGCAACAATATGTTTATTAATGTCTATAGCATTTATAGGGGCAGGTGTATATATATTATCATCGCCTAAAACAATTATGTTGTTGGATTTAAATTACTTTTTATCAACAACGAAGGATGCAATAGATTCAAGAAGTGCATTGGATGATTTTATTGATAATAATAAAATAATTAAAATGGATAGTAATGTTGATATTACTTTAGATCCATCACTAGGATTACCTAACTTTAATGCAGAATTAACATATACAGAAGATAGAGATAATAAAGTATCTTATCTAAATGCTAATATTTTACAAAATAAAGAAGCATTATTAGCATTAGAAACATATTTAACAAATAATAATATATTTTTAAATATTAAAGATATAACTAATGAATTTTATTCACAAGAACAAGAATACAGTACAATTTTTGACAAAATAAAATCAGACGATTACAGTATACTATTAGATATAGTAGCAGAATCAATAAAAGAAAATACAGAAGATAAAAACATAACAAAAGAGAAACAAACAATTAAAATAAAAAATGAAGATGTAAAAGTAACAAAAATTTCATATGCTATAAATGAAAAAATATTAGCAAATTATACAAAAGCAATAATAGAAAAAATAAGTAATGATGATGAAGCTACAGAATTACTAATGAAACTATCTAGCATGACAAAAGAACAAATGAACGAAACATTTAAATCAATATTAAGTTCATTAGAAGATGCAACAGATACAAAAAAATTATTTGAATATAATGTATATTACAAAGGATTCAACAAAGTAATAAAAAGTGAAATAGTATGTGAAGGTTATAGTGCATCATATTATAGAGAAAATGATAGTAAACAAGTTCTATTAACTTATAGTGATCAAGATGTTATAAATATAAGCGTAGAAAAAGGAAATGTTACTGGTGATTTATTTGGAATGGTTACATTAAAAGGAACAATGAATTTAGAAAATAAAACATCATTTAATATAACTGCAGCACTTAAAGCAAATCCATCAGAATCAGTAAATGTAATATTAGAATCAAATTTAAAAAATGAAAAAGATACTGTTAGTGAAATGGCTAACTTACAAGTAGATATTAAATTACAAAATACTTTAAATTTTGCAGGAAAATATGGTATAAAAGTAAGCAATAAATATTCTAAAGGTACAAAAATAGATACTACTAGAATAAAAAATGCAAAATCATTTAATGAAATAGATGAAGTAACATTACAACAAATATATACAAATTTAATGAATCATAAAGTAATGCAATTAATATCATCATTAAGTTTAATTTCAGATTTAAAAACACCAATGAATACAATAACAATGTAATAAAAAGAAAGGGATTGAGACAATGGGAATACTAGGGGAACATTTTAAAATAGATTTTTCTAAATTGAAAGCAAAAGATGAAATGGTATTTCAAGGTCAAAATTACCGTATAACTGTATTAACTGAAAGGTTAATAAGATTAGAATATAGCCAAACTGGTATATTTTATGATAATCCAACTCAATTAGTTATGTTTAGAAACTTTGAAGTCCCTAAATTTGAAGTAAAACAAGATGATAAATATATAGAAATAAAAACAGAATATTTTACTTTAGAATATGCAAAAGAAAAATCATTCGATGGTGGTAAATTAATGCCCCATAGTAATTTAAGGGTAACTACACCAGGTGAAGATAATAAGATGTGGTTTTATAATCATGCAGAAGCAAAAAACTATAAAGGATCATATGTATCTTTAGATGGAATAGAAAGTAATTCAAAAGAAAAAAATGGATTATATTCATTAGATGGTTTTGCATCAATAGATGACAGTAATAGCTGTATATTTAATGAAGATGGAGTTTTATTAGCAAAAGATACAAAGAATATAGACATATACTTATTTGTATACAATAATGATTTTAATAAAGCATTAAACGATTATTATAAACTAACTGGATTTCCTCCAATGATACCAAGATATGCTTTAGGTAATTGGTGGTGTAGAGATTTAGATTATAAAACAGAAGACATATTAGAAGTAGTAAATGATTTTGAAAAAAGAGAACTACCATTATCAGTATTTTTACTAGATAAAGGTTGGCATAAATCACTAGATGAAAAGGGAAATCCAATCAATACTGGATTCTCGTTTAATAAAGACTTAATACCAAATCCTGAAGAATTAATAAAACAATTACATGAAAAAAATGTAAGAATAGGATTAAATATAGATCCAACTGAAGGAATACATCCAACAGAAGATCATTATGAGGAAATTGCTAAACATTTTAATGTTGAAAATAATAAAATAATAGCATTCGACCCAACTAATCCTAATTTATTAAATGCATATTTTAAAATGCTTATTAATCCTCTTGAAGAAATAGGAATAGATTTCTTTTGGAATGATTATCAAAATAAAGATGAAAATCTATTACCACTTTGGTTATTAGACCATTATCATTTTGAAGATTTTAGTAGAAATAAAACAAAAAGAGGAATTATTTTAGGAAGAAATCCTCTAATAGGATCACATAGATACCCAATATCATATTCAGGTAAAACTCTAGTTAGTTGGGATACATTAAGAAAGATTCCAATATATAACCAAAATGCAGCTAATGCAGGAGTATCATGGTGGAGTTATGATATTGCAGGTAATTTTGGTGGTATAGAAGACCCAGAATTGTATATTAGATCAGTCCAATTAGGAACATTTAGTCCTATTTTAAGATTCCATGCTCCACGTGGTAAATATTATAAAAAAGAACCATGGAGATGGGATATAAAAACATTAGAAACTGTAGATGAATATTTAAAATTAAGACACAAATTAATACCATATACATATACAGAAGCTTATAAATATCATAAAAATGGAGTACCTTTAATAAGACCATTATATTATCAATATCCATGGGTATATGATGATTCAAATTATAGAAACCAATATTATTTTGGTGATGAAATGATGATTGCACCAATATTAAATAAAAAAGAAACACTAATGAATCGTACAGTACACAAATTCTTTATGCCTGATGGAACATGGTATGATTTTAAAACTGGCAAGAAATTTCCAGGAGGAAAGAATTATTTATCATTCTTTAAAGAAGAAGATTATCCAGTATTTGTAAAAAGTGGTTCAATAATACCATTATCAACAAAAAGTAATGCAAATAATATAGGTAATCCTGAAGCAATGGAAATCCATGTATTCCCTGGTAAAAACAATACATATGTATTATATGAAGATGATGGAATAACTTCATTATGTGATGAAGGATATTATTTACTTACATCAATAGATTATAACTATTTACCAAGTAACTATACTGTTATTATTCGTTCAATAGAAGGTAAAAATGCTATAGTACCAGAATATAGAGATTATACTATTAAATTTAGAAATACAAAGAAAGCGGAAAATGTAATAGCATACTATAATGATACAATGATAGAAACAAAATGCTATGTAGATGATGCAGACTTCGTAGTAGAACTAAAACAAGTACCTACAGTAGGACAAGTAACAGTAAATTGTAAGGGTAAAGATATTGAAATAGATGCTATAAGATTAATAAATGATGATATTGATAGTATTCTATTAGATTTACCAATAAATACTGTATTAAAAGAAAAAATATCTGAAATAGTATTCTCAAATATTCCAATAAAGAAGAAAAGAATTGAAATAAGAAAACTAAAAAGATATGGTCTTTCTAGTGAATATGTAAAATTATTCTTAAAATTACTTGAATATATTGAACAAATTTAATATAATATATATCAAGTTGTACCTGAAAAGAGTATTAACAAATGTAATATTTGTAGAGACTTAGTGGTTGCTGAAAACTAAGATTATTATATTGTGAACTTGCTTTTCATAAAAGGTAATCGTCTTCCGCGTTAAGGAATTAAGTGTATAGATATTATCTATGAATTAAGGTGGTACCGCGATTAATCGTCCTTATTATTAGGACGATTTTTTTATTTATAGGAGGAAATATGAATAAATTAACAGCAGCATTAATATATTTTACAGTTACTTTTTTAATAGTGTATGTGCTATATTATTTTACTACATTGAGAGGATATAAAAAGAATAAGAAAAAAAGAGTTCCAAATGAAATTCAATACTTAATAGTAAAATATAAGTTAGATATGAAAAAAATTAATAAAAAAAGTTTCTGCAGAATAATAAATATAATTGCATCATTTGATATATCATTAGTAGTAACTGTAGTAGCATTTTTTAACAATGTATATTTAGAACTATTAATAGGATTAGCACTAATAATACCAATAATAATAATAACATTTAGTTGGATAGGTATATATTACTCAAAGAAAGGAAAGACAAAAGATGAAGACAAATAAAGAAATAGAAGAAAAGTGGCAAAAGTATTGGGAAGATAATAATACTTTTATAGCAAGTAATAATAGTGATAAAGAAAAATTTTATTATTTAATAGAATTTCCATATCCATCAGGAGCAGGACTACATGTAGGACATGTAAGAAGTTATACTGCATTAGATGCAATGGCAAGAAAAAAGAGAATGATGGGATATAATGTATTGTTTCCAATAGGATGGGATGCTTTTGGAGCACCAGCTGAACAATATGCAATAAAAAATCATATTCAT
Source organism: uncultured Muribaculaceae bacterium (assembly GCA_964389735.1). Lineage (GTDB taxonomy): Bacteria > Bacillota_I > Bacilli_A > RF39 > UBA660 > JAQUVS01. The sequence continues at coordinate 7,413 of CAYMEJ010000015.1, read as the reverse complement.
CCAAAACAAGCCGTAGAAGAAAATATTAAAACATTTAAAAAACAAATACAAGAATTAGGTATTTCATTTGATTGGAGTAGAGAAATATCTACTACTGATCCAGAATATTATAAATGGACTCAATGGCAATTGGTGCCCAGTATGTAAAAGCGGTTTATCAAATGAAGATTCATCAGGTGGAGTATGTGAAAGATGTGGTTCAACTGTTGTTCAAAAAGAAAAAGAACAATGGGTTTTAAGAATGAGTGATTACTCTGAGAGTTTAATAGATGGATTAAAAGATACTGATTTCCAAGAAAGAATAAAAACTGCACAAATAAACTGGATAGGTAAATCAACTGGAGCAGAAGTAAAATTTGATATAAAAGAAATAGATGAAAAGTTAACAGTATACACAACAAGACCAGATACATTATATGGAGTAACATTCATGGTAGTAGCACCAGAACATCCTTATATTGACCTATATAGTGGATTAATTCATAATATGAATGAAATAATTGATTACAGAGAAAAAACTAATAAAAAGACTGAATTTGAAAGAACTAACTTAGTAAAAGATAAAACTGGTGTAAAAATAGAAGGTTTAACTGCTATTAATCCAATTACAAAGAAAGAAATACCAATATATATATCTGACTATGTAATGATGAACTATGGCACAGGAGCAATAATGGCAGTACCAGCACATGATGATAGAGACTATGATTTTGCAAAGAAATTTGGAATAGAAATAGTAGAAGTAATAAAAGGCGGAAATATTGAAGAAGGACCATATGTCGGAGACGGTGAAATGGTTAATTCAGGTATTTTAAATGGAATGACTAATAAAAAAGATTCTATTGAAAAAATGCTAGAATACTTAGAAGAACAAGGTATTGGGAAGAAAAAGACAAATTATAAATTACAAGATTGGATCTTTACAAGACAAAGATTCTGGGGAGAACCAATCCCACTTATTCACTGTGATGAATGTGGTTGGGTACCAGTACCAGAAAAAGATTTACCAGTAACATTACCAGATGTTGCAGAATATGAACCAACAGATGATGGAGAAAGTCCTTTAGCTAAAATAACTGAATGGGTAAATACTACATGTCCAAAATGTGGAAAACCTGCTAAACGTGAAACAGATACAATGCCAAACTGGGCTGGATCTTCATGGTATTGGTTAAGATATATGGATCCAAAGAATGATAAATGTTTTGCATCTCCTGAAGCACTAAAATACTGGGGTAAAGTAGATTGGTATAATGGTGGTATGGAACATGCTACTAGACATTTATTATATGCAAGATTCTGGAATCAATTCTTATATAATATTGGATTAGTACCTAATTCAGAACCATTCAAAGTAAGAGCAGCACATGGAATGATTTTAGGTGAAGGCGGAGAAAAAATGTCTAAATCTAAAGGAAATGTAATTAATCCAGATGATATGGTAAAACTATATGGAGCAGATGCTCTTAGATGTTATGAAATGTTCATAGGAGATTATGAAAAAGAAGCAGCATGGAGTGAGCAAGGACTAAATGGATGTAAACGTTTCCTAGATAAAATAATAAGATTACAAGATAAAATAATTGATAATTCTACTTATAGTGAATCATTAGAAAAAAGCATTAATAAAGCAATAAAGAAAGTAACTGAAGATATAGATTCAATGAAGTTTAATACAGCAATTTCTACATTAATGATTTTAACTAATGAAATGGAAAAACAAGAAACAATTACAAAAGAAGACTATAGAACATTATTAATGCTATTAAATCCAATAGCACCACATATAACAGAAGAATTAAATGATATTAATAAATTAGGACCAGTATTATGTGAATCTAATTGGCCAACATATGATGAATCTAAATTAATAGAAGAAGAAAAAGATATTGCAGTTCAAGTAAATGGTAAAGTAAGAGCAACTATTAAAGTCAATATTAATGATTCAGAAGACATGATAAAAGAAAAAGCATTAAATGAAGAAAACGTAAAAAAACATACTGATGGTATGGAAATAGTAAAATTTATTGTTATAAAAGGAAAAATAGTAAATATAGTAGTGAAATAGGAATAATATTCCTATTTTTTTTGACATTTTATGCACACGTTATGTGCATAAAATAAAATAGGTGATAATATGAAAATAAAAATATTTGATGAAGAAGACGAAAAAGATTTAGAACAGGATATAAATGACTTTATTATGGATGAATCAATAGAAATGATCGATATTAAGTACCAAGTGTCAAGTTCAATATATGCAGAAGAACAAATATATTGTTTTAGTGCACTAATTATATATAAAACTATGTAAAAAATATGTAAATAATAAATGTAAATACAAAAAAAGTTACAGTAAAATAATTAGAAAAAAATATCCACAAATCAAATAAAACCATTTAAAAATAAGGAAAAATTATTGCTATTTGACCTAAAAAATAGTATCATATAATTAAGATAAGATGAAAATAATTGATAATAGGTGAGTAATATGGAAAAAAATCTTAAATTAAAAGAACTGATACAAAAAGAAAAGAAAAATAAAGAAGAAAAAGAGGACAAAATTAATAAGAAAAGAATTTTAGCAATTCTACTTCTTTTATTTTGTTCTTTTACTTTTTTTACTTTCTCATTAGGGTTAGATGGTGGACTAATAGATTCTATACAAGAAAATATTATATATACAATATTTAGTAAACCAACAGCTCCAGAAATAACTGGAGGTTCTAAAGAGTGGGCTAAGAAAAGAACAATAAAAGTAGTTAAAGATGCAAAAACAAAAAATGGTATAGATTATTACCAATATTGTGTTGCAAGTAAAAAAACTACAAAAGATTGTGATTGGAAAAGAACAAATACTAAAAATGCAATAATTACTCATAATGGAATTAGATATATATATTTTAGAGCAGTAGATAAAGATGGAAATAAAGGTTTTGAATCTGATTATGAAGTAACATATATAGATAATAATCCCCCTACAATTACTGATATTGAAGTAGTAGATGTAACAAAAACAACATTAAAACTTAAAACAACAGCAAAAGATTATGAATCAGGAATGGGAAATTATTTTTATGGTATTAATTCAGATAATTTAATAGGAAGTAAGAATGTATATGAATTTACTAATTTAACCCCAAATACTGAATATACAATATATATAAAAGTAACTGACAAATTGGGAAATGAAAAAATAGTTTCAAGAGTATATAAAACATTAAGTGAAGAAGAAACAGAAACACCAACTGAAGAAACACTAGATAAATTAGTAGCACCAACATATGAAGTATTACCATCAAGAAAAGGATGGTCAACATATAAAACAGTAATAATTCATTATCCAGAAGGAAAAAATTTAATAAGAGAATATACAATAGACGAAGGAAAAACATGGTTAAAATATACTGGACCAGTTACTTTCTATAAAAATGGTATTATTCAAGCAAGAGTAAGCAATAAAAAAGAAACTGTAAAAGCTGATCCGTTACCAATTATGTTTATTGATAATGAAATACCTACAATCTCATTAGATGGTGTTCCATCAGAATTTGAATATACAGAAAGTTACGATTTACCAACAAGCTATACATTTGGACCATCAGGTGGAACAGTAGTATGTACAGTAGATGGACAAAAACAAGTTAATACTTCTATTTTAAAAATAGGAAAACACAAAATTATATGTACTGCAACAAGTAAAGCAGGAATAAGTGTAACAGAAACAAAAGATATAACAGTAACTTATATTACAGGTGACGATGAAGTAATGGATGGATGGTTAAGATTAAATTTAAACTATCCAGAAAAATCAACAGACAGAAAATGGGCAATAATAAGACCAAATACTGTAACAGATGGAACTAATAATGCAACATGGCAAGAATATATTGGACCAATCTTAATAAGACTTGAAGACGTTGAATATGTATATACAAGTTATGTGTTGAATGGTGAAAGAGTAACTGTATCACCAATTGGTACTCCATTAGTAGTAGTAACACCAAATGCATTTAAATTATATGATGGAGAAAAAACTAAGGTAACAATAGAATATGATAAAGAAGCTGAAACAAAACAATATAAGGTAAATGACTCAGCATGGAAAGATTATACAGGACCAATTGAAGTAGGACCTAATACTGTAGTAACTGGTAAAGTAACAGTTAAAAAAGATGTATATGATCAAGATGGAAAGAAAGTTACTACAAGAACTGTAACTAATACACATGCAGCAGCAATAGTATTAAATAATTATAGATCAAGTGGAGGAAATCGTGATCCATGGATTAATGATTTATATGCTGAAGTAGTAGCAAGCAGAGATGACTTTGGAATATGTTCAGGAAATAAAGGAATAGGATTCGATTTTGATGGAAGCGGATATAAAGAAATAAAAATAAATGATGAACCATGGCAAGATTATACTGGTCAAAGATTTAGCCTACCAATAGGTACTAGAATAATGGCTAGAATAACAGGATACCCAAGAGAAGGTGCATCATTAAGAACAGTATATGCAAGGACAAGATATGTATATAGAAAATGTTCATCAGGTGATACACCAGATAGTGATGAATTAATGACAAATATTAATGCACCAAAAAGTTTAACTATAGGTACATCATCAAAAATAAGTATATATTATACTTCATTTGCAGATGTAAAAGTTTATAGAGTTAATTATGGTGAATGGAAAGATTATAAGGAACTAATTACAGTATATCCAGGAGATGTAATAGAATCTAGAATTCAACATCCAGGATATAGAGATCAATATGATATAGTAAAAATAAAGAAAACTATTCCAGTACCAGCAATCTATGCAGAAGCACCAATTATTGATTTGAATCCTAGAACAGAATTAAGTGAATCAGTAGAAGTAATAATTACACCACCAGAAGAAGCATATAAGACATATTATAGATTCCAAGGAAGTAGTTGGAAAGAATATACAGCACCATTTAGTGTAACAGAAAATGGTAAAGTACAAGCAAAATATATCAGAAAAGCAGATGGCGTAACTTCAAAAGTTGCAACAGATTATGTTAAAAATATAAAACCAGCTGGAGAATTACCATATATAAGAATAGATACTGAACCAGTTAAAATAGAAGATGAAAACTTACCAGAATCAGTAATGGTATCACTAGTAGGTGAAAATTATAATACAATTGAATATAGTCTAGATGGAGTAATCTACAATGATTATATTGAACCAATAAAAATAACAAAAACTTGCATAGTATACGCAAAAGCTACAAATGCTACAGGAGTATCATCAACATTCTTACCTATAACAGTAAAAGGACCTGATGGAGATCCAAAACCCCCAGAAGAAAAAGAAAAAGTTGATATAGAAATTATAGCATCTCCTGAAAAAGAAGAAGTAACAAAACTAGTAAGAAGTGTTGAAATAACAATAAATTATGATAAAACAGCAGAAGACAAATACTATAAAATTAATGAAGGTGAATGGAAAAAATACGATGGAACATTTGTAATAGATGAAAACTCTACTATATATGCTTACTCAACTAGTGAAACAACAAAAGGTGAAGGTAAAAAAATAATAGATTACTTAACTAATGGATTAGCTAGTCCAGTAATAGAATCAGAACCTGAAAATAATATAGAATCAACAATTACTGATGTAGATATAACATATGATAAAACATCAACATTAAAACTATATAGTGTAGATAATAGTGCATTGCAAGTATATGATGGAACATTTGGCGTAACTAAGAATTGTACAATAAGTGCAATCAGTAGAAATAGTTTAGGACAAATATCAACATCAACATATGCAATTACAAATATTAATCCCCCTGCACCAACACCAGGACCAAAAACAGATACATATTTCTTATTAAAATTAAATTATCCAACAACATCAAAAGAAGCATCTAGACAATATAAATTCTTAAATAAAACAGAAAACTGGGTAAAATATCCAAGTGATGGTATTTTATTAATAAGATCTGGAAAAGAAGCAGAAGTATTTAATAGTAAAGATGAAATTTGGTTATTAGATGATAATGGAAATGAATATTTATTCAAAGGTGACCATTATATAGTAACTGAAGACTTTGATGATATCACTGGTGATATAGTAATGAAATGGGATTCTTCAAAAATAGAGAAACCAATTATTACACCAGATAAAGATAATAATACATGGACAGATGAAGTAGAAATAAATATTAATTACAGTAAAGAGTCATTAAAAAATGAATACAAATTAATTAAATCAGATGGAACTTCAACTGAATGGTTAGATTATGAAGAACCTATTACAATAACAGAAAATGGAACAATTATATATGCAAGAGCATTAGGAACTTATAGTACATACTCTGATGTAGAATCATATGTAGTTAATAATATTGATAATGGTGATCCATATGTTAAATCATTTAAAGTAATAGATAGAGATATGTATACTTTAACAGTAAATGCTGAAGGAAAAGATGATGGAATAGGTATTGCAAAATACTATTACAGTTTAGATAAAGAAAACTGGGTTGAATCATTAGAAGATAATTATACATTTACTGGATTAAAAATGGTTACAGAATATACAATGTATGTAAAAGCAGAAGATGTAATGGGATATTCAACACCAATATATTCAGTAAAAGGAAAAACAACAAGTATAACAGCACCAAAAATGAGTGTTACAAAACAAAATGAATGGTATTATGAAAAAACGTTAACAATTTATTTTGTACCTGGAGAATTTACAAAAGAATACAGTATAGATGCAGGCAAAACTTGGATACCTTATACAGGACCAATTACATTTACAGAAAATACTAACGTAATTGCAAGAATATATGATGATAAATTAATGGCATCAAGTTCAATTACAATAAACAGAATAGATGGTTCATTACCAATAATTGATAAAATTACAGTGGTACCAAAATCTAGTAGAATTAGTATAAATGTAGATTCAGCATATGATAAAGAATCAGGTATAGGAAGATATTACTATAGTTATGATGGAGTTAATTATACAAATACTAAAGAAAAAAACCATGTATTTAAACAATTAACATCAGATTTAGACTATACAATATATGTAAAAGTATTAAATAATGCAGGAGCATTCTCAGAAGTATATACAGTAGATACAAGAACTAATGATATAACAGTACCAGTATATACAATGGAACCTGATGCAGATACTTGGGGATATACAAAAGATATAACAATTACTTATCCATATAAAGATGAAGATTGTTATTATCAATATAGTACAGATGGTGGTGCAACATGGTCTTGGTATAATAAACCAATTCATATTGCATATGAAGGTGCAACTGTTATAGCAAGAGTTGTTTCAGGACCTAATATAGTAATGGCAAGTTCATTAAGTATAACTAAAGTTGATAGAACACAACCTAC
>CAYMEJ010000014.1:8221-26128 GCA_964389735.1 uncultured Muribaculaceae bacterium | reverse complement strand
TATACAGCTACAAAGAGTTGTGAAGGAGCAGTAATAACAATGACTTCTAACTGGTATCCTTCTGATCCTTCAGAAATAACTGTAGCTCTTACTCATAATGGTAGTAGAATTTTAACTACAGCTGATAGAAAAGTTCGTATTACACCATTAAATATTAATAAAGGTGATTCATTTACATTTACTGTGATTGGTGGATATGCATATATGTCTCATATGTCTATGACAATTGTTTGCTATAATTAGAAAGACTAAGAAATTAGTCTTTTTTTATGTTATAATTTATTTAGGAGGTATATTATGATAATAAGTGTTTTAGTAGAATTGTCTAATAAAAATATTGATAAAACTTTTGATTATTTAGTACCTTCTTTTTTAACTGAAAAAATAAAAATAGGATTAAGGGTAACAGTACCATTTGGTTCTCAAACATTAGAAGGTTTTGTTCTTTCTATAAAGAAGGATAATAATATTGATAAAGAATTAAAAGAAATAATAGATGTAGTTGATGATGAAGTTATTTTAAATAATGAATTACTTGAGTTAGGTAAGTATATTAGTAAGACTACTTTATCTACATTAATATCTTCTTATCAAGTAATGTTACCAAAAGCATTAAAGGCTTCTAATGGTACTAATATAAATAAGAAGTTAGATAAATATATTAAATTGAATAATGATATAGATTTAAATAGTCATAAGTTTAATGAAAAACAACAAAAGATAATAGATATACTATTAAAAGAAAAAGATGTTTTAAAAGATAACTTAAAGTTAATTTCTCCTAGTAGTGTCTCTACATTATTAAGTAAAAATATTATTATTGAAACAAATAAGGAACATTATAGATTAGAAAGTGAAATAGTATTAAAAGATAAATATCCATTAACTAAAGAACAATTGATGGTAGTAAAAGAAGTATTAGAAAATGATGATTATTCTTCTACTTATTTATTACATGGTGTTACTGGTAGTGGTAAAACTGAAGTTTATATGGAAATTATTGAAGAAGAATTGAAAAAAGGTAAAAGTAGTATTGTACTTGTCCCTGAAATTAGTCTTACTGAACAAATAGTTAGTAGATTCCAAAGTAGATTTGGAAGTAATGTTGCTATTCTTCATAGTAGGCTTTCAGATGGTGAAAGGTATGATGAATATAGAAAAATAAAAAGAGGGGAAGTTAACATTGTAATAGGTGCTAGAAGTGCGATATTTGCTCCTTTAAAGAATATTGGTGTTATTATAATAGATGAAGAACATACAGGTAGTTATAAACAAGATAATAATCCTAAATATAGTGCAATTGATGTTGCTATTGAGAGGAGTAAAAGACATAATTGTCCTGTTATATTAGGAAGTGCTACTCCTACATTAGAGAGTTATGCTAGAGCAAAAAAAGGTGTTTATAAATTACTTGAATTAAATCATAGAGTTAATAAAAAAGAATTACCAGATGTAAAAATAGTAGATATTGGTAAAGAAATGAAAAAAGGTAATCATTATTTTTCTAAAGAATTAATTGAATCAATTAATAATTGTTTAAGTAATAATGAACAAATAATTTTATTATTAAATAGAAGAGGATATTCTTCATTTATTAGTTGTAGTTCTTGTGGAGAAGTAATAAAGTGTCCTAATTGTGATATTACTTTAACTTATCATAAAACTAGTAATATGCTTAGATGTCATTATTGTGGATATGGTACTAAAGTTGCTGATAAATGTCCTAATTGTAATGAAGAATCTTTAACTAATATAGGTACTGGTACTGAGAAAATTGAAGAAGAAATAAATAAGTTGTTTACTAATGCTAAAGTAGTAAGAATGGATTTTGATACAACTAGTAAAAAAGGTTCTCATGATAAAATAATAAAAGATTTTGAAAATCATAAGTATGATATTTTATTGGGTACACAGATGATTGCAAAAGGTCTTGATTTTCCTAATGTAACTTTAGTTGGAGTAATTAATGCTGATACTAGTTTAAATATTCCTGACTTTAGAAGTAGTGAGAATACTTTTCAATTATTAGATCAAGTATCTGGTAGAAGTGGTAGAGGTGAATTACCAGGAAAGGTTATAATACAAACATATAATCCTGATCATTATGCAATTAAATATGTTCAAGATCATGATTATATTGGTTTTTATAATCAAGAAATGGCAATTAGAAAACAATTAAATTATCCACCATATTATTACTTAGTATCTATTAAAGTAATGAGTAAAGAATATGATTTAGCTAGAGATACTAGTAACCAAGTAAGTAATTATTTAAAAGATAATTTATTAAATACTAAAATATTAGGACCTACTGTTGCAAATGTCTTTAAAGTTAATAATATATATCGTTTTCAAATAATATTAAAATATAAAAAAGAAGAAAAATTATATGAACAATTAAATAAATTAATTGAACATTATAAAGCAAATAGTAAAATTAAAATAGATATAGATTTTAATCCAAATCATATATAAATTATTTATTATTTAATGTATAATATACATAGTAAGAAGTGATAAGATGAAGAAAAAAATAATGATAATAACATTAATAGTATTTATTATAGTAATATTATTTATCATGTATATGTTTTTAAGACCTGATTCTTTAAGGTTTAAAAATGATTATGAAATGTATAATATAGTTAGTAATAATGATGGGGATAAAATAAAGGTTTCTATTCCATTTAATAATAAGATTAAATATATTTCTAATAATGATGTAATTAAGTTATTTGAAAATGGAACAGGTATAATTTATTTTGGATATCCTACATGTCCTTGGTGTAGAAATGTTGTACCAATAATTTTAGATGTAGTAGAAAATAGTAATATTGATACATTATATTACTATGATATACATTCTAGTAAATTTAATAGTAGTTTTGAAAAGAAATTATTCAAATATATTAAAGAATATTTAAGAAAAGATAGTAATAATGAATATGTTATTGCTGTACCAGATGTTTATTTTATTAAAGATGGTAAAATAGTTGGAAGACATTTATCTACATTAAGTTCTCAAAAAAGTCCTTATGATAAGTTAAATAGTAAACAAGTTAATGAATTAAAAAAAATATATAAAGATAGTATAAAAAAGATGGAGGAATAACATGAGTAAATTAAAAATTGTATTTATGGGTACACCTGAATTTGCTGTTAATATTTTAGATGGATTAATAGAAAATTATGATGTTATTGGTGTTGTTACTCAACCTGATAAAGAAGTTGGTAGAAAAAAAGAAATTAAGTTTTCTCCAATTAAAGAAGTTGCATTACAACATAATATAAAAGTTTTTCAACCTATTAAGATAAGAAATGAATATGAAGATATAATTTCATTAAAACCTGATATGATAGTAACTTGTGCATATGGTCAAATTGTATCAAAAGAAATACTTGAATGTCCTAAATATGGATGTATAAATGTTCATGCTTCTTTGTTACCTAAATTAAGAGGTGGTGCACCAATACATAAAGCAATAATAGATAATTATAGTAAAACAGGTATTACTATTATGTATATGGATGAAAAGATGGATTCTGGAGATATTATTAGTCAAAGAGAAACTGTTATTACAAAAGAAGATAATGTAGGGACACTTCATGATAGACTTAGCATTATGGGAAAAGAATTATTATTAGAAACTATTCCTAATATAATAAGTGGTAATATTAATAGAATTAAACAAAATGAAGATGAAGTGACATTTGGATTTAATATAAAAAGAGAAGAAGAGTTAATTGATTTTAATAAGAATTCTTTAGAAATATTTAATCAAATAAGAGGACTTAATCCTTGGCCAGGGGCATATGCAATGCTTGATGGAAAAATAGTTAAAATATATAATTCATATATAGGAGATAGTTTTTTCACTACTAAAGAAAATGGAGAAATTTCTAGAATATATAATGATGGAATTGGAATATCTACATGTGATAAAGAAATTATTATTACTGAAATTCAATTTGAAGGAAAAAAGAGAATGAAAGTAAAAGATTATTTTAATGGAGTAAAAGGGGAAACTTTATTAGGTAAAATATTTAATAAATAGGAGGTATCTGTGATGTTAGAAAAATTTAAAAAATTTATTTGGCCTGAATATAATAATGATACTGAGGAAGATAAAAAGAAAAACCAAAATAAAGCTATTATATGGTTAGTATTTATTGTTATTGTGGTTATATTAGTCAGATTAGGCGGAGATACTACTAGTAATAATAGTAGCAAAAACACCAATAATAATAGTAATGGAACTTCTACAATAAAGGATGATACTAAGAAAAAAGAAGATAATACATTAACAAGTGAAGAATTAGAAATAGGATATGATTATATTTATACAATTAATACAGATACTACTAAAGAGGTAATTACGGGTACTAGGTATAATGATAAGGAAAAATTAACAATTATTAATACAAGTGGTACTAAATCATATGCTAAATTAAGTTCAAACTTTTTAGAAAAAGGAACAGATGGAGAATATCATCTAATAGAAGATCCAAGTGTGTTTTACAAGTATTGTATAGCTGAAGATATAACAGATATGTTAGAAGGAATAGCACCTATAAATGGAGTATATTATGTACCTATTGCTACTGTTATTAGATTTATTAATGGGATAGATATTGGTACTAGTGAATTAAAAGATACTGTTATATTTGAAATAAAAGATAATAAAATTAAAGGAATGACTTTAGATTTTTCTAATTCAATTAATAATACTTCTTTAGGTAATATTAAAAAATTACAAATAAAGATTGAATATAGTAATATAGGTAATACAAAGGATTTTGATTTAGAAGTAGAATAGTAATATTCTACTTTTTATGTCTAATTACGTAAATTGACATTTTAGTTTACTCTTTATTAAAGAGATTATTTTATGAAAAGTTGATATATGATATAATTATAATGTGGAGTGATAGGATGGAATGCATATATAATTTGACACTTAACGATTTAGAAGAATATTTTATTGAACATGGAGATAAGAAATTCCGTGCTAGCCAAATTTTTGATTGGTTATATGTAAAAAGAGTAAAAACTTTTGATGAAATGACTAATTTGAAAAAAGATATAATAGAATTATTAAAAGATGATTTTACAATAGAAAGTTTAGAAATTACTAAAGTAGAAAGAGATACTGATACTAATAAATATCTTTTTAAATTACAAGATGGCGAAAAGATAGAAGCTGTAGTTATGAGACATGATTATGGTAATAGTTTATGTATATCTACTGAAGTAGGATGCAATATGGGTTGTAAATTCTGTGAAAGTGGTAGACTTAAGAAAATAAGAAATTTAACTACTGCTGAAATGGTAGAACAAATAATAAAAATAGAAGAAGAAAAACAAATTAGATTAAGTCATGTAGTAGTAATGGGAATAGGTGAACCTTTTGATAACTATAATAATTTAGTTAAGTTTATTGAAATAATTAATCATCCTAAAGGTATTGCACTTGGTAGTAGACATATTACTGTTTCTACATGTGGTATTGTTCCTAAGATAAAGGAGTTTTCAAAGTTACCATATCAAGTTAATTTAGCAATAAGTTTACATGCTCCTAATGATGATATAAGAAATAAAATAATGCCAATTAATAAAGTATATAATATTGAAATACTTATGGAAACATTAAATGAATATATTAATTTGACTAATAGAAGAGTTACTTTTGAATATATTTTATTAAATGATATTAATGATAAAGAAGAAAATGCTTTAGAGTTAGTTAAATTACTTAGAGGAATGAATTGTTATGTAAATTTAATTCCTTAATGAAACTAATAATATTGATTTTAAGAGAAGTAGCAAAGATAATATTACAAAGTTTTATGATATTTTAAAAAAGAATAATATACAAGCTACAATTAGAAGAGAATTTGGTTCTAAGATAAGTGCTGCATGTGGGCAACTTAGATCTAAAAAGGAGGACTAGTATGAAATCATTTTATTTAACTGATGCAGGAAAAATCAGGGATCATAATGAAGATAGTGTAATAGTTATTAGAAATATGAATAATGATTATTTATTAGCAGTAGCAGATGGAATGGGTGGACATTCGGCTGGTGAAATAGCTAGTAGTATTGCTATTAGTTATTTAAGTAAACACTTTCAAGAGACATTTTTAAATATGGATAAGCAAAGTGCTGTTACTTGGATTAGAGATTGTGTAGCTGAAATTAATAGTTTAATATTTAGACACGTTGAAGATCATCCTGAAAGTAAAGGAATGGGTACAACTTTGGTTATTGCACTTCAAACTAAAGATTATTTATTGTTTGGAAATATTGGAGATTCTAGTGGATTTGTTATGAAAGATAATAAATTACATAAAGTTACTTATGATCATACTTTAGTTAATCTTTTAGTAACAGCAGGTGAATTAACAGAAGAAGAAGCAAAGGATCATCCTAAAAAGAATGTTCTTATGAAAGCATTAGGTGCAAACAATCCTATTGATATAGATATATTTGATTGTGATATGGGTATTAGTGCAATATTACTTTCAAGTGATGGATTAACTAATATGTTAGATGAAGAGAGTATAGAAAAAGTTTTATTAAGTGATTTAGAGATAGAAGATAAAGTGATAAAACTTATTAGAAAAGCAAATAATAGGGGTGGTACTGATAATATTTCAGTAGCATATCTAATAAAAGATGAAGAAGGTGAATGTTAGTTATGGAAAAGGGGCATATGATTAATGATAGATATGAAATCATTAAAAGTATTGGAGAAGGTGGAATGGCTAATGTTTATTTAGCTTATGATACTATTTTAGATAGAAAAGTTGCTGTTAAGGTATTAAGAGGTGACTTGTCTAATGATGAAAAATTTGTAAGACGTTTCCAACGCGAAGCATTATCTGCTTCTTCTTTATCACATCCTAATATTGTAGAAATGTATGATGTAGGTGAAGATGATGGAACTTATTATATAGTAATGGAATATGTTGAGGGAAAGACTTTAAAGAACCTTATTAAGAAACGTGGTAGTATTACATTAAGTGAAGCAATTGATATTATGCTTCAATTAACTGATGGTATTGCCCATGCTCATGATAGTTATATAATACATAGAGATTTAAAACCACAAAATATATTAATAAAAGAAGACGGAGCTATTAAAATTACTGACTTTGGTATAGCTATGGCACTTAATAGTACACAACTTACTCAAACAAATTCAGTAATGGGTAGTGTTCATTATTTACCACCTGAGCAAGCTAGCGGTAAAGGTTCAACTATTAGAAGTGATATCTATTCAATGGGTATATTATTCTATGAATTATTAAGTGGTACTTTACCTTTTAAAGGTGATAATGCTGTTGAAATAGCACTTAAACAAATGAGAGATCCACTTCCTAGTATTTGTAAAAAGAATCCAGCAATTCCTCAAAGTGTAGAAAATATTATTTTGAAGGCAACTGCAAAGAATCCTAAAAATAGATATAGTGATACAAAAGAAATGCATGAGGATTTATTAACTGCATTAAATGATGATAGAATCGATGAACCTAGATTAGTTTATAAGTATCCAGAACATGAACAAGATGAAAATATAAAAATACAAGTTAAAGAAAAGGAAAAAGAAAAGAAACCTACTAGAGTAGAAAGAGAAAAGAAAGAAGTAGAAGAAGAGACTCCTATTGCAAAACAAATAGAAGTAGAAGATGAAGTAGAAGTAAAGAAGTCTAATAAGTTAGTAATGATTTTATCATTTGTATTTGGTGGAATTGTTTTAATACTTTTATCAGTATTCTTAATTATTCCTAAATTAACTGAAATACCTGATGTAAAAGTTCCAGATGTTACTGGATTATCAGTAGTAGATGCTGAGGCTAAGTTAAAAGATGCTGGCTTTGAAGTTAATGTTGAAACATTAAAAGAAGAAAGTGAAACTATTGAAAAAGGTAATATTATTAAAACTAGTCCTAGTAAAAATAGAAGTATAAAAAAAGGTACAAGTATTACTCTTTATGAATCACTTGGAGCAAATGTTTATGAAATAGAAGATTATACTAAGAGTAATTATATTGAAATAAAAACTTTATTAGAAAATGTACATGGATTAAAGGTTACAATTGAAAAGAAGGATGTTGATAATACTAATACTGAGTATGATGAACAAGAAATTATTGATCAAAGTTTAGTTAGTGGTACTAAAGTTAGTGATGGAGATGAAATAATTTTATATATTCCAAATATTGTAGAAGGATATCCAAATATGGTGGAAGATGGATGGACAGAAGATGATGTAAAGGCTTTTTGTGATAAAAATTCTATTACATTAACTACTGATTATCAAGAAACTTCTCAATATACTGCAGGTATGGTAATTAGTCAATCACGTTCTCCTAAAACACCAATAGTAAAAGGTGCTACATTAAAAGTAGTAATTGCAAAAGAACCTGAAAAAACTACAGAAGGAGAACCTTCATCAAATCAATAGGGGGATAAATGGAAGGACAAATTGTAAAAATATTAAGTAATTTATATACTGTTAATAGTAATGGAAAAATATATGAATGTCATTCTAGGGGTAAATTTAGAAATGATAAAATAACTCCTACCGTTGGAGATTATGTAGTCTTTGATGATATTAATAATTATATATTAGAAATTAAACCTAGAAGAAATACTTTAATTAGACCTTTGGTTAGTAATGTTGATCAAGGTTTAATAGTTACTAGTGTTAAACATCCTGATTTTTCTACTAATTTATTAGATAAATTAATTGTAGTAATGGAGTTTAATAATGTAGAACCAATAATATGTTTTACTAAATTAGATTTATTAAAAAATTCTGAATTAATTGAAATAGAGAAATATATAAATTATTATAAAAAAATAGGTTACAAAGTTTTAAAAAATACTGAGTTAGATGAATTAAAACAATTGTTTAAAAATAAAATATCTGTTTTTACTGGTCAAAGTGGTGCAGGAAAATCAACTCTTATTAATAAATTAGATAAAACTCTTAACTTGGAAACAGGTGAGATAAGTATGGCTTTAGGTAGAGGTAAACATACAACTAGACATGTTGAATTAATTGAAATGTATGATGGTAAAGTTTTAGATACTCCTGGATTTTCTTCAATTGATTTTAGTAAAATGTCTAAAGAAGATATAAGAAATTGTTTTCTTGAATTTTCTAAGTTTGATTGTGAATATAAAGATTGTATGCATATTAATGAAAAAGAATGCAAAGTAAGAAAACTAGTAGAAGAGGGGAAAATCTTATCTAGTAGGTATGAAAATTATATTAAATTTATAGAGAAGAAGTAGGTGTGATATGAAAGTATCTGTTTCATTTTTAAGTAGTAAAAAACCTCTACAGGATATTAAAAAAATTGGTGCTACTGATGCAAATTATATTCATATAGATTTTATGGATAAAACTTTTACCAATTATAAATCTTTATCTTTTAGAAAAATAAGAAAGTGTTTAAAGTATTCTTCTAAGAGATTAGATATTCATTTGATGGTTGATAATCCTCTTAAATATATTAAAGATTTTGCAACATTAAATGCTGAATATATAACGTTTCCTGTGGAAATAAATAGAGATATTGAAAAAATATTGAGAGTTATTCAAAGTTATGGAATAAAGTGTGGACTTGCTATTGAACCTGATACTGATGTAGAGAAAATAGTACCATATCTTGATATTGTTGATTTAGTATTAGTAATGGGTGTTAATTCTGGATCAGGTGGTCAAGAATTTATTCAAAGTACAATAGAGAAAATAAAGAAAATAAAAACTGAAATTGAAATAAAGGCAGGAGATGCTATTATTTCTGTAGATGGTGGAATAAATAATGAGACAAAAAAAGCACTAACTGATGTTGATATAATTGTTAGTGGTTCTTATGTAATAAATAGTGAAAATTTTCAAGAAAGAATTAATGAATTGAGGTAGTAGTATGAGTGATTTAAAGATTGTAGGATTAAATTTATTTTTATCAATATTTTTGATGGCATTATTGGTAATGTTTTTTGGAGGTTTTCTTGAAGATAAACCTGTTGAATTGAGGGATGTAAAATTTAATTATTTACAATTAGATCTTAAAGTTGGTGAAAAAGATAAACTTACAGTAACTCCTGTTCCAGGGGATGCTAAGATTAAAAAAATTGTTTGGGAAAGTGAAAGTGAAAATATAGTTACTGTTGATCAAAATGGTAATGTAAAAGGAATTAAGGAAGGAACAACTATCATTAACGCTATTGCTGATAGTGTTACTCAATCAATTAAAGTATATGTAAAATAAAAAAATAAAACCATTAGTTTAACTAATGGTTTTTATTTATTAAGCAGCTGTTTCTTCAACTGTTTCTTCTACATTAACATCTTTTCTTAAAGTTCTTAATTCTCTAGTACTTAATCTAACTTTAGTTCCGTTTTCTAGAGTAACAACTTGTAAATTAACTCCTTGTTTTTTACGAGTAGCGTTTAATGCATGTGAACGTTTATTTCCAAATAATGGTTTTTTTGCTGATACTTTAATTGCCATATATATTTCCTCCTTTTTGGTACATATAAATACTTGCGCTTATAACTTTATCATAAACTTGTCTCAAAGTCAAACATTAAAAGGAAAAAATGTTAAAATTATGATGAAAAAGATAATATTTATAACATAATAATAATGGTATATATATTTTAGTATTATATTGGTAAATAGGTTAAAATATGATAAAATTGTATTAGATTGGAGGGATTTAATATGTATACACCTTTATATATAAAAACTAATTATTCTTTATTGTCTAGTTTAATTAAAATAGATGATCTAATTGACTTTAGTAAGAAGAATAATATTAAGTCTCTTGCAATATGTGATAGTAATATGTTTGGCGTAATGGAATTTTATAATAAATGTATTAATAATGGTATTAAACCTATAATAGGATTGGAATTATTTGTTGATGAAGATACTATATTAGTATATGCTTCAAATAATGATGGATATAAGAATTTATTAAAATTATCTACTATTCAAAGTGAAAGAAAAGTGGTTATTGAAGATATAAAGAAATATAGTAATGGTTTAATAATAGTACTATATAAAAGTATTACTTTGTTTAATGAATTAAAAGACTTGGATATCTATATTGGTTTTAATGATAAGAATGAAGAAAAAGAATATTTAAATGTTACTAATAAACTTGTATATATATCTAAGACATTATATTTAGATAGAAAAGATAGTGATTATTTAAAATATTTATATATGATAAGAGACTCTAAGACTATAGCAGATGATGTTAAATATGATGTTAATGGTTATGAATTTAAAGTAAATCCTATGGAGTATTCTAGTAGTGAAGGATTATATAATTCTAATAAAATTATGGAATCATGTAATGTTGATATTATAGATGATTCATTGAAATTACCAAAGTATAAAATAGAACAAGATATGAGTGAGTATGAATATTTAACTGAATTATGTAAAAAGGGTCTTAATAAGAGACTTAATGGTAATATTACTAATAATTATGCAGACAGGTTAAAATATGAATTAGATATTATTGAGAAGATGGGATTTTGTAATTACTTTTTAGTAGTATATGATTTTATTAGGTTTGCAAAAAAAAGTAAAATATTAGTAGGTCCTGGTAGAGGTAGTGCAGCTGGTTCTTTAGTATCATATTGTTTAGGTATTACTGATATTGATCCTATTAAATATGATCTGTTATTTGAAAGATTTTTAAATCCTGAAAGAATTACTATGCCTGATATAGATACAGATTTTCCTGATACAAGAAGAGATGAAGTTATTAATTATGTAGTAGACAAATATGGTAGTAAGAAAGTTTCTGGTATTATTACGTTTGGGACTCTTTCTGCTAAACAAGTAATTAGAGATGTTTCTCGAGTTTTAAATGTTCCTATTAGAGAGGTTGATTTAATTAATAAAAAAATACCTACTTTTACTAAAAATAAATTAAAAGATTTTTATAATAATGATATTAATTTTAAAAACATTATTGATAGTGATGATAAATTAAAACTTATGTTTAGAGTTGCTTCTTATATTGAAGGTTTCCCTAGGCATACTTCTATACATGCTGCTGGTATTGTAATGTCTAATATGGATTTAGATAATATTGTACCTTTAGTAAAAGATGAAAATATGTATATGAGTGGATATACTGCTGAATACTTAGAAAACCTTGGTTTATTAAAAATGGATTTCTTAGGGTTAAAGAATTTAACTACTATTACTAATATAATTGAAGATATTAAGAAAAACGAAAATGTAGAATTAGATTTTAATATTATTCCATTAGATGATATGGATGCTATTAAGATATTTAGTGATGCTAATACTTTAGGAATATTTCAATTTGAATCAGTTGGAATGAGAAACTTTATTAGTAGATTAAAACCAAAAAACTTTGATGATATATTTGCAGCTATAGCATTATTTAGACCTGGTCCTGCTGAAAATATTGATTCATATATTAGAAGAAATCATGGTGAAGAAAAGGTTGAATATATAGATCCTTCTTTAGAAGATGTTTTAAAAAGTACTTATGGAATAATAATATATCAAGAACAAATAATGCAAATTGCTAGCAAGTTTGCAGGGTACACATTAGGTGAAGCTGATATATTAAGAAGAGCAATGAGTAAAAAGAAAATGGATGTATTAAAACAAGAGGAAGAAAAATTCATTAATATGAGTATGAATAATGGACATGATTATGTTATTAGTAAAAAGATATTTGATTTAATATTAAAGTTTGCTAATTATGGGTTTAATAAGTCACATTCAGTAGCATACTCTATAATTGCATATAAAATGGCTTATTTAAAAGCTAAGTATCCAAAGTATTTTTATAGTAATTTATTATCTTCTGTTATTGGAAGTGAATATAAGACAAAAGAATATATAGATGAATTAAAAAAGATGGGTATTAATATATTAAAGCCTGATATTAATAAAAGTTCTAATAAATATTTAGTAGAGAGAAATGGAATAAGATTTCCTTTATCAAATATTAAAAACTTAGGAGTAGTATCTGTTAATGATATATTAAAGTCTAGAGATAAAGAATATGAAGATATATTTGATTTTGTATCTAGAACTAAGTTAAATAGAAATGTTTTAGAAGCATTAATTGATGCAGATTGTTTTAGTTGCTTTTCATTTAATCAAGCAACTTTATATCATAATTTGGATAGTATAATTAACTATTCTGATCTAACAAAAGATTTAGATCCTTCTTTAGTAATGAAACCAAATATGGAAATAGTAGATGAATATGATAAAGATATTTTAGTACAAAAGGAAAAAGAAGCATTTGGATTTTATATTAGTAATCATCCAGTTACTAAATATAAATTATCTATTCCTAATGTAGTAGATGCTTCTAATATTAGTAATTATTTTAATAAAGAAATTATTTTAGTATTAATAGTAGATAGAATTAAAAATATTGTTACTAAGTCAAATACTAATATGGCATTTATTGATGCAAGTGATGAGTATTCTACTATATCACTTACTATGTTTCCAAAATTATATGAGGAAAATTCATTCATTAAAAATGGAGACTTAATAAAAGTAGTTGGTAGAGTAGAAAAAAGATATGATAAATATCAAGTAGTAATTCAAAGTTTAGAATTATTAAATAATAGTTATAAAAATAAATAAATCTATTTAAAAAATAAAATAGTTATGGTATATTTATTAGTAGTTAAGGATGTGGTAGTATGAATATTAATTTTGCAGAAAATGATTATTTATTAGTATGGGCATTATTATATGGTCCTGCCATCTCTGAAGAGGTTTTTGAATTTAAAAAGAAGTTATGGGCTGGTCATAAGAAACAATATAATTTAGTAGAAAAAGATAAAAAAGAATTATTAAAGGATATTAAGAATTATATTCCTGATGATGATACAATATATAATTTAGTTTTTGAAGCAGAAGTTTTTGATAAACTTAAAGATCAATCTAGTAAACATAGATTAGAATTATTAAAAATGTGGGATGAGAATAAAAAAGAGATAAACTCTAATATTAAAGATATATTAAGATTTGATATTAAAGATAAATATAATGTTTTTATAGTTAATCCTAAATTAGATATGACTGATGTAGATAAAGATACTAGTAATATTATATGGGGACATAAAAAAGATTTAGATGATAAATATAAAACTTTAACTAATATAGTATATGAGATAGTTAAAAGAGAAGTAGGAGATTATAACTCTGAATATAAAGAAATTATACAAGCTGTATTAGAACTTGCAATTACTAATGAATTACAAACAAGATTATGTAAGACTTCAACATATGATGAAGGAGACAAATCATTGAAATTTTTAAAAAGACAAATATATCCATATTGGTTAATGTATATGGGAGCAGATTTTGAACAATTAACTGGATATATGATGAGAGATAAAATAGCATTTGATATTGATAAATATACTATTGAAAGACAACTAAAGAAAGTAGACTTATATGGATTTATTGATTTTTGTATTAAAAATCAAAGATATATTGTTAGAATTAATAATTTAGAAATAATATAGATTTCATATGAGTATGAAATCTTTTTGCTAGGGGGTAATAAAATGGATGAGAAAATTAAAGTTTTGTTTGAAAAAATAGATTTAGATGAAGCAAATCAATATAAATTAAAAGACCTAGCAATTAAGAATGTTTTGGTCAATGAAAAAGAGGATAGTTGGACATTTGTAATAAAAAGTAGAAATGTATTAGATAGTGATGATTATATTATGTTAGAGAAACTATCGATAGAAGCATTTTCTGATATCAAGACAGTTAAAATAAAAATAGAAGCAGAAAATGAAGACTTAACAAAAGTACAAGATTATTATAATTATGCTTTACAAAAAGCAAAAAAAATATTAACAATTGCTAATATTTTTAGTGATTCATTAGTATTTGTAGATGGACAATATTATATTGAAGTAGAAAATAAAGCAGAAGAAAAACAAGTTAATTCTATATTGAAAGAAATTAATTATTGGTACCATATGGTAGGTATTAATACTGAGATAAAAATATTTTTTAATGAAGAAAAAGCGATTGCAACTAAGAATGAAATACTAAGTGAAATAGAAAAAGTTTCTGTTGGAACTCCTAAGAAAGCAACAAAAGAGGTTAAATCAGAAGAAAAAAAACAATTTAGAAGAGAAAAAAAAGAAGATGATCCTAATTGTATATTAGGAAGAACTATAAAGGATGATATCGTTTCTATGAAAAGTATTGTTGGTGAAGATAACAATATTACAGTAGAGGGATATGTTTTTGGTGCAGATTATTTTGAATCAACAAAGACTGATTTTAAGATTATTACTTTAAAGATAACTGATTATTCAGATAGTTTATATTGCAAAGTCTTTGTTAGAGATAATGAAGAATATTCTAGATTAAAGAAAGAATTAAAAGAGGGAAAATGGTTTAAGATTAGAGGATATACTAAGAATGATCCATATTCTAAGGAAATAGTATTAAATGCTAGAGATATTTGTATATTAGAGAAAGAAAATAATGATGTAAAAGATATTGCTAGTGAAAAGAGAGTAGAATTACATGCACATACTAAGATGAGTCAAATGGATGGTCTTGTAGAAGCTAAAGATATAGTTAAACAAGCATATAAATGGGGACATAAAGCGATTGCAATTACTGATCATGCTGGATGTCAAGCTTTTCCAGATGTTTATCATACTGTATGTGATATTAATAAGAAGATAGAAAATGAAGAAGATAAGTTCAAAGCAATTTATGGAACTGAACTTGTTCTTATTGATGATACTATTAATGTTGTAATTAATGGTAATGATAATAAATTATTAGATAGTACTTATGTAGTATTTGACTTTGAAACAACTGGTTTTAATGCTGGTGGTGAAGATTCAATTATAGAAATTGGTGCTGTTAAGATATGTAATGGAGAAATTATTGATAGATATAATCAATTAATAGATCCTGGTAAGAAATTATCAGCTAAAATAACAGAAGTTACTAATATAACTGATACTATGTTATATGGTAAACCTAATGAAGAAACTGCTATTAAGGATTTTATTTCTTGGTATAAAGATTTACCAATGGTAGCACATAATGCAAAGTTTGATGTTTCATTCTTAAAAATGGCAATGGCTAAATATAATTTAGGAGAATTTACTAATCCTGTTATTGATACATTGGAAATATCTAGAACACTTGATAATGGTTATGCAAGACATAGTTTAAGTGCTTTAGTAAAAAGATATAATGTTCCATGGGATGAAGAAGCACATCATAGAGCAGATTATGATGCAGAAGGTACTGCTTTAGTATTTCATAAAATGTTAAAGAAATTAACTGATACTAATTTTGAAACTATTAATGATTTAAATAATTTAGTTCCTAAAGAAGAAATACATAAATATGGTAGAAGTTATCATTGCAATATATTAGTTAAAAATAAGGTAGGGTTAAAGAATTTATTTAAGATAGTTTCTTTAGCTAATACAAAGTACTTATATAAGGGTACTAGAATACTTCGTAGTGAAATTGAAAAACATAGAGAAGGTTTATTAATTGGTAGTGGATGTTATGAGAGTGAAGTATTTGTAGAAGCAAGAAGTAAAAGTGATGAGGAGTTAACTAATATTATTAGTTTTTATGACTATGTTGAAGTACAACCACTTGATTGTTATGATCATTTAATTCAAAATAATGATTTTGCTAACAAAGAAGAGGTTAGAGAAAATGTTGAAAAGATTATTAAAGCTACAAAAGAAGCTGGTAAGATAATTGTTGCAACAGGTGATGTTCATCATTTGAAAAAAGAAGATAAAATATATAGAGAAATAATTGTTAATCAAAAAGTACCTGGTGGAGGAAGACATCCTTTAGCTAGAGGTAATATTACTGATATACCTAGTAATCATTTTAGAACTACTAATGAAATGTTAGATGACTTTAGTTTCTTAGGTTTGGAACTTGCTAATGAGATAGTAGTAACTAATACAAATAAGATTGCAGATATGATTGTAATTATTGAAGTAATTATTGAAACAGGAGGAATACCTTTTTCTCCTAAGATAGAAAATTCAGTAGAAACTGTAAAAGATTTAGTATATACAAAAGCTCATAGTATGTATGGAGATAATTTACCTTCTATTATTGAAGACAGAATTAATCAGGAATTATCTGGTATTATTAAGGGTGGATTTGATGTTATATATTTAATTGCTCAAAAACTTGTTAAACATAGTAATGATGATGGATATATTGTTGGATCCCGTGGATCAGTTGGTTCTAGTTTTGTTGCTACAATGATGGGAATAACTGAGGTTAATCCTTTACCAGCACATTATTTGTGTAAACATTGTAAGACTAGTATTTTTGAAGATGAAAACGGTAAAAGTTATGGATTAGATTATTCTAGTGGATATGATTTACCTGATAGGATTTGCCCTAATTGTGGTGAACAAATGGGTAAAGAAGGACAAGATATGCCATTTGCAACTTTCTTAGGATTTGATGCAGATAAAGTACCTGATATTGATCTTAACTTTTCTGGTGAGTATCAATGGAAGGCACATGAATATACAAAAGAATTATTTGGTATAGATAATGTTTATAGAGCAGGTACTATTGGTACTGTTGCTGATAAGACAGCTTTTGGGTACGTAAAAGGTTATTGTGAAGATAAAGGTATTACTAATATGCGTACTGCAGAAATAGAGAGAATTGCTATGGGATGTACAGGAGTTAAAAGAACTACTGGACAACATCCTGGTGGTATAGTTGTTATTCCTGGATATATGGATGTATTTGATTTTACTCCTTTCCAATATCCTGCTGATGATAATACATCTTTATGGAGAACTACTCACTTTGATT
>CAYMEJ010000014.1:0-8211 GCA_964389735.1 uncultured Muribaculaceae bacterium | reverse complement strand
AAAACTTGATATACTTGGACATGATGATCCTACTGTACTTAGAATGTTACAAGATTTGAGTGGTATTGATGTATTAACTTTACCATTTGATGATCCTGAAGTAATTGGACTTCTTTCTTCTCCTAAAAGTTTAGGAGTAACAGAGGAACAAATAATGTGTCCAACAGGAACTTTAGGTGTTCCAGAACTTGGTACTAAATTTGTTATTAATATGTTAGTAGAAACTAAGCCTAAAACATTTAGTGAAATAGTTAAAATATCTGGTTTATCACATGGTACTGATGTATGGGCTGGTAATGCTAGTGAATTAATTGAAAAGAAAATAGTTCCATTTAAAGAAGTTATTGGATGTCGTGATGATATCATGGTTAGTCTAATGAACTGGGGATTAGAACCTAAAAAGGCATTTAAGATTATGGAATTTGTTCGTAAAGGGAAAGCTAGTAAGGACCCAGAACAATGGAAGATATATGCAGATGAAATGAAAGAAAAGAATATTCCTGAATGGTATATTGAATCTTGTCATAAAATAAAATACATGTTCCCAAAAGCACATGCTGTTGCATATGTTATGAGTGCACTTCGTATTGCATGGTTTAAAGTTCATAAACCAGTATTATATTATGCTGCTTTCTTATCTATTAGAGCAGATGACTTTGATATTGAGACAATGATGAAGGGATATAATTCAATAAAAAACAAAATAGAAGAATTAAAAAATAAAGGTTATGAGGCAACCAATAAAGAAACCAATTTAATTGATTCTCTTATGATAGCACTTGAAGCTACTGCAAGAGGAATTAAATTTGGACAAATTGATATATATAAGAGTGATTCATCTCATTTTAAAATAGATGATGATGGAGTTACTTTAATACCACCTTTTTCTACAATAGAAGGTTTAGGTGGTACTGTTGCAAATAATATTGTTGCAGAAAGAGAAAAGAAGTATTTCTTAAGTATTGAGGATTTGCAAAAAAGAGCAAAAGTATCTTCAACCTTAATAGATAGAATGAGATTATTAGGTATATTAAAAGATTTACCTGAATCTAGTCAAATGACATTATTTTAATAATAGAAAGAAAGAGGTATTATATGAAAATATTAACAATTAATGCAGGTAGTTCATCAATGAAATTTTCAGTTATTGAATTACCAAATGAAAAGGAATTAGTAAATGGTTATTTCCAAAGAATAGGAATCAATAATAGTTTTTATGATGTAAAAATAAATGGAGAAAAATTACATAGAGATATTGATTTACCTAATCACTTAGTAGCACTAGAATGTATAAAGAAAGAAATAGTAGAATTAGGTGTTGTATCTAGTTTAGATGAAATAGATGGTATAGGACATAGATTAGTTCATGGTGGAGAAAAATATAAGAGTAGTGTTTTAATAGATGATGAAGTATTAGCTACATGTGATAAGTTTAAAAAATTAGCTAAATTACATATGCCAGCTATGCTTTCATGTATAGAAGCTGCAAAAAGTGCTTTTCCAAATACTCCTATGGTAGCTGTATTTGATACTGCTTTCCATCAAACTATGGAACCAGTTAATTATATGTATGCATTACCTTATGATTGGTATACAAAATATGGAGTTAGAAAGTATGGTTTCCATGGAACTTCGCATAGATTTATTAATAAAGAAATTAGTGAATATTTAAAAAGAGATGATTTAAAAGTTATTTCTTGTCATATTGGTAGTGGTGCTAGTATATGTGCTATTAATTCTGGAAAAGTAGTAGATACATCTATGGGATTTAGTCCTATTACAGGTATTATGATGGGTACTCGTCCTGGAGATATTGATCCTAGTATTATTGAATATGTAATGGATCAAGCAGGATTATCATTAGAAGAAGTAATGACAGTATTTAATAAAAAATCCGGATTAGAAGGTATTTGTGGAAAATCAGATTCTAGAGATGTAGAAGATGGTATTAAAGCAGGAGATGAAAAATGTATTCTTGCACAAGATATGTATACTTGGAAAGTAGCTAATTATGTTGCAATGTATAATAATTTATTAAATGGTGCAGATGCAATAGTATTAACAGCAGGTTTAGGAGAAAACTCTAAACAAACACGTATTGATATATTAAATAAACTAGAATCACTTGGTGTTAAAATTGATTTAGATGCTAATGATTTTAGAGGAGAATTTAGATGTATAAGTTCAAGTGATTCTAAAATACCAGTTTATGTAATACCTACTAATGAAGAATTAATGATAGCAATCGATACATATGAATTAGTAAAATAATATGTCTAATATAGTTCTAATTAAGTAGTTGATACATTAGATTTAGAAAGAAAAAATATAAATAACAAATTATTTGGCAAATAATAGAACAATTATTTGTCTTTTTTTGTGTAAAAAACTTGTAAAAGAATAATAAAATGATATATTTCGTGTTATAATTAAATTGGTGATAAGATGACTATAAATATAGGAAATATTAAAGTTAATTACATACAATATGGTAAGGGTAAGGATATTGTTCTTTTACATGGATGGGGTCAAAATATTGAAATGATGATGCCATTAGGTAATGAATTACAAGATAAGTATAGAATAACTATTTTAGATTTACCGGGATTTGGACAAAGTGATGTTTTAAATCAATCATGGACTATGGATGATTATGTTAATTTATTTGGAGAATTTTTAAAAGAATTAAAAATAAAAAATCCTATATTAATGGGACATTCTTTTGGAGGAAGACTTTCTATTAGATATGCTTCTAGAAATAAAGTTGATAAATTAGTTTTATTTGGAAGTCCTTGTATTAGAGAAGAGAGAAAATCTAAAAAAGAAAAAATGTTAAAGAGTATGAAGAAATTACCTGGTATGAATAAGATAGGTGAGTTTGCAAAAAACTTTATTGGTTCTACTGATTATAAGAATGCTACTCCAGTAATGAGAGAAACATTGGTTAATGTAGTAAATGAAGATCTAAGTGAAGATGCAAAAAAAATAGAAGCATCTACATTATTGATATGGGGTAGTCTTGATGAACAAGCACCTTTAGAAGATGCAAAAAAATTAGAAATTATTTTAAAAGATGGTGGTCTTGTTGTGTTAGATGGATATACACATTATGCATATTTAGAAGCTTTACCATCAGTTATTAATATATTAAATAATTTTTTATAGAATGGGAGTGTTAATATGAATATCTATACTATTACAATGTTGATAATATTAATTTATAATATTGTTAAATCAAAAAAATCTATGCACATGTTACAGCAAAATTTATATAATATGAATAATAGATATATTAAATGGATAAAGAATAATTTTGTTAGTTCATTCTTACATTATGATTTAATTTCATTAATTTTAATAACAGTTGCATATATATTAAATAATGATATATCTGATATTCTTATTGTTATTTCAATATTTGTATATTTATTCGGAATGTATAGAATTAAAGTTAAAGGTAATAGTGAACAAACAAAGAAACCTTTAGTAATTACACAACGTGTTAAGAGATTAATTGTTACTTTAACAATAATATATTTAATACCTATATTTATTTATATATATGATAATGATTTAGCATATATGTCTTTAATGATAATGAGTATATTAGTAAGTTTAAATTACTTTATTATGGTAATTGCTAATATAATTAATAAACCAGTAGAAAAATTAGTATATATATATTTTTATAATAAATCTCAAAGTAAGTTAAGACATATGGATAAATTAAAAGTAGTAGGAATTACTGGTAGTTATGGTAAAACTAGTAGTAAAAATATATTAAATGATATTTTAAATATTAAATATATTTCTAGAACTACTCCAAAGAATTTAAATACTGAATATGGTCTTATGATTACTATTAATAATCATTTAGATAAATTTGATGATATATTTATTGCAGAAATGGGTGCATATAAACGTGGTGAAATAAAAACTTTATGTAATATGGTAAAACCTAAATATGGTATTTTAACTACTATTGGAACAGCTCACTTAGAAACATTTGGTAGTGTTGAAAATATTGTAAAAACTAAATTTGAATTGATTGAATCACTTCCTAGTGATGGTATAGCAGTATTAAATGGAGATGATTTAAAACAAGTTAATCATATTATAGAAAATGATTGTAAAAAACTATGGATAGGTATAAATAATAAAGATGTAGATGTTTATGCTACTAATATAAAATGTAGTAATAAAGGTAGTACTTTTGATGTAGTATTTAAAGGTGATAGTAAGAAGTATCCTTTTGAAACTAAATTGTTAGGTAATTATAATATCTATAATATTTTAGCAGGAATAGCACTTGGAAGAGAATTTGGTATTAGTGTTACTGAACTTGCACAAGGAGTAAGGAAAGTAAAGAGCATTGAACATAGATTAGAACTTAAAAAAATAGGTGATATGTTCATGATAGATGATGCTTATAATTCTAATCCAGTTGGAGCTAAAATGGCAGTGGATATATTAGATATGATGCCAGGTAATAAAGTTGTGGTTACTCCAGGTATGATAGAATTAGGTGAAAAAGAAGAAGAACTTAATGGAATTTTTGGTACACAAATTGCAAAAGTTGCTGATTATGTTATACTAGTTGGTGAAAAAAGAACAAGACCAATATATAATGCAATTATAGAAACTGGTTTTGATAAGAATAGTATTTTTATAATAAATGATGTTAAAGAGGCCTTTTTAATAGTAAATAAATTAAAATCAAAAGATGATATTTATGCATTATTTGAAAATGACTTACCTGATACATATAATGAATAGGAGAGAAGAAAAATGAAAATAAAAGTAGGTGTAGTTTTTGGTGGTAAATCAGTAGAACATGAAGTAAGTATTATTTCTGCTGTTCAAGCCATGTATAAGATGGATGGGGAAAAATATGATATTATTCCTATCTATATTGATAAAGAAGGAGAATGGTATACTGGAAGTATGCTAAAGGAAATAGATACTTATCAAGATTTAGATTTACTAAAGAGATATGCTAAGAATGTAGTTCTATATCAAAAGAATGGTGCTTTTGTTTTACAAACTAAAGGATTATTTAAAAAGATTATTAGTGATGTTGATTTGATTTTTCCGATAGTACATGGTACTAGTGTAGAGGATGGTACTTTACAAGGATATTTGGAAACAATAGGTGTTCCATATGTAGGTGTAGATGTATGTAGTGGTGTTGTTGGACAAGATAAAGTATTTATGAAACAAATTTTCCAAAGTGAAGAATTGCCAATTACTAAGTTTAGTTGGTTCTATGACACTGAATATGCAGATGATTCAACTGCAGTTATTGATAAAATTAAATCAAAGGTTAAATATCCAGTTATTGTAAAACCAGCATTATTAGGTAGTAGTGTAGGTATTAGTAAAGCTAAAAATGATAAAGAATTAGTTGATGCTATAGAAAATGCAATAACATATGATAAGAAGATTGTAGTAGAAGAATATGTTGCTAATTTAAAAGAAGTTAATATTAGTATTTTAGGTAACTATGAAAATCAACAATTGAGTGCAATTGAACAAGTTATGACAAAAAATGAATTATTAACTTATGAAGATAAGTATATTGGTAGTGGAAAAACTAAAGGAGTAAAAGGTATTAAAACTTCTTCAAAAGCTAAAGGAATGGCAGCAGCTGATAGAGTTATTCCTGCTGATATTACTAAAAAGATGGAAGCAGAAGTTAGAGATATTGCAATTAAAGCATTTAAAACATTAGGATCATCTGGTGTTACAAGATTAGATTTCTTAATAGATGATAAGGCAAAAAAGGTTTATGTTAATGAAATAAATAATATTCCAGGATCATTATCATTCTATTTATGGGAACCTGTTGGAAAAGATTATACTGATTTATTAGATGATATGATCAATATTGCAATTAAAAACTATAAAATTAAAAATAATAAAGTTCATTCATTTAAATCTAATATTTTACAAGGATTTTCTGAAAGAGGAATAAAAGGTATTAAAGGATCAAAAGGAAAGCTAAGATAGTTTTCTTTTTTTCTTTTATTATTTTTTTTAATATGTTATAATTAGTTTAGTAAGGTAATAAGTTTTAGATTATAAATGGAGAGGATGAAAAATTGTGAAGAATAAAAATGTTATGATAATGATTATTTGTGCAATATTAATAATAATAATTGGAGTTTGCTCTATTTTTTATTTTAAAGACAATAATAAAAAAGAAAATACTAAACCAATTGAACCTGTTATAGAAGACAAAGAGGAATATGCTGATATAAAGAAAAAATTGAATTATGAAAGTTATATAAATAAGGATGCTGGTTCTTATACTAATAAAGTAGATGGACAATGGTATACAATAGTTGTTTATCAAAATAGAACAGATAAAGAAGTTAGTTATTATAAATATGTAAGTAAATTATATGATAAAGATCATAAAGAGTTAACAACTTTATCTACTGAACAAGATACTGTTTTAAAACCTAAAGAAAAAAGATTATATTTTTTTAAATTAGATATTGATCCTTCTTTAGTAACAACTGCAGATGAATATATTTTTTAATAAAATAAAATGAATAAACGTGAGGGTGTAATATGAAAAAAATAGAAAACAAAAAAAACAGTGCATTTACTTTAATAGAGTTATTAGCAATAATTGTAATATTAGGAATAATAATTGGATTAGTTCTTCCATATGTAAAAGGATTAATAGAAAATAATCAAAGTGAAGAATATTTGTATCATGAAAAAGTTGTAAAAGCATCTTCAACTGCATATGTTGATAAATATAAAAATAATGAAGCTTTTTCTACAAATGTAGAATGTTTTACAATTCCTTATCAAGCATTAATAAAAGAGGAATTATTGAAAGAAGAAAATGTAACTTGTTCTGGGTATGTTCAAGCAATTAGAATTAATGATACTAAAAATTATAATTATAAGTATTATTTAAATTGTAAGGATAAAAAAGGCAATAATATTAGTACGGCAAAAAAAGATGAAAGAATTGGTAAATGTTTAGGTGTAGGTGGACCTTATAAAATTGAATATCAAGTTAAAATTGGAAATGTAGGTGGGGAAACATATAATGTCGAATCATCTGGTCCTTTAAAAAATGGATGGGTTAATGATGCTATATATATAGGATTGGATTCAAATAATCCATATGGAGCAGCAAATGAAGATTTCCAATATTCTAAAAACAATACAAATTGGACTACTATAAAGGATCATGGAAAATCTTTTACAATTAAAGATTATAATGGACCAGTATATGTAAGAGTTATAGATGAAGATAATAATATTAGTCAAGTTAGAACATTTAATATTAAATCTGATACAGCAGGTCCAGTTATATCAAGTTCTGAACAAAATAAAGAGGGTTGGGCACCATCAAAGACAATAGCAATAGATGCTAAAGAACCTAATAATATGGTTGGATTACATGATTTTTCTTATTCATATGATGGTGGAACAACATGGGTTAGTTCTAATACAAAAGTATTTAATACGAAAACAGAAGAAATGCCGATTGTTGGAGTAGTAAGAGATAAATTAGGAAATGAAACAAAATTCAATACTAAAGTAACAAAAATAGATCCAGAATTTCCTGTAATTAATCGTGTTGGAAGTGGAAATGATCAAATAAAATATCCTACTTCAGCTTTAGTTACAAATTATTTTACTTCCACTTACGGAATAAGTGGTGGTTCAATGACTTGTAATTATACAAATTTAAATCAATTACCTTTAGGAAAAACTACTATAATATGTACTGCAAAATCAGGAGCTGATTAACAGCTACTAGTAGTTATGTATTTAGACATTATTATGCAGCAACTTCAACACCTTATTCTTACCAATGTGGTAGTAATTGTTATGAAAAAGAGGTTAGACATGATAGTTGGTGTAAATCTGGAGGATATGGTGATGATGTAACATTTGGTTCTAATGGATGTGGCGGATATTATTGGTATACTACTGAAACTGTATGTGATCCAGTTTATTGTACTGGTTATAGTTATAGTTGTCCAAAAGGTGGTAGTTTATCAGGTACTACATGTTATTTTTAAAATTTAAATAAAAAGGCTAATTATTTAGTCTTTTTTAATTTGTATTAAATTTAGTCTAGTATTTTTTTAAAAATATGCTATAATAAATAAGTAATTTATATTTGTCTTCTTAGCTCAGTTGGTAGAGCAACTGACTCTTAATCAGTGGGTCTAGGGT
>CAYMEJ010000013.1:20619-26598 GCA_964389735.1 uncultured Muribaculaceae bacterium | reverse complement strand
ACAAAATCAGTAATAGATTTAACAACTTTAGTTAAATCATATTCTTCATAAGATTCAGTAACATATTTTAATAACTTATTATATTTAGATAATAACCATTTATCTATTTCTTCTAAATCATTATAATCAACTTCAAATTCTCTAGGATCAACTCCATCTGTATTAGCATAAAGTGCAAAGAAGCTATAAGTATTCTTCAAAGTATTAAAGAATTTAGAATGAACTTCTTTTATACCATCTTCATCAAATCTTAATGGAGTCCATACTGGTGAAGCATATAACATATACCATCTAGTAGGATCAGCACCATATTTTTCTATTATAGTAAATGGTTCAACTGCATTACCACGAGATTTATGCATTTTAGATCCATCTTTAGCACATATTAAGTCATTAACTAAAACATTCTTATATGGACTCTTTCCCATTATAAATGTTGATATTACTAATAATGAATAGAACCATCCTCTTGTTTGATCAATTCCTTCAGAAATAAAATCTGCTGGAAATTGACTTTCAAATAATTCTTTATTTTCAAATGGATAATGATATTGTGCAAAAGGCATTGATCCTGAATCAAACCAACAATCCATTACATCTTTAACTCTAGTCATTGGTTTACCACATTTAGGACAAGTAATATGAACATCATCAACATAAGGTCTATGAAGTTCGATATTAGAATCTATTTCTTCAATAGCTCTTTCTTTTAATTCTTCTCTTGAACCTATCATTTCATCATGACCACATGTACATCTCCATAATGGAATTGGAGTACCCCAATATCTATTTCTAGAAATTGCCCAGTCATTTAAATTCTCTAACCAGTTTCCAAATCTCTTTTCTCCTACATAACTAGGATGCCAATTAACTTTACTATTTTCTTCTACTATCTTATCTTTTAAATCAGTTACTTTTATATATAAACTTGGTTTAGAATAATATATTAAAGGAGTTTTACATCTCCAGCAATGAGGATATTCATGTTCTAATTTTTGTTTCTTAAATAACTTATCTTCACTAGCTAAATATTTAATAATATCTATTTCAAGTTCAGCTTCATGAACAAATCTACCCTTCCAAGGACCATCTGTATATTTACCTTGTTCATCTACAGGATTTAATGCAGGTAAATCATATTGTAATCCAACTTCATAGTCATCTTGTCCAAAAGCAGGTGCAATATGTACAATACCAGTACCATCTTCCATAGTAACATAATCAGCACATGTTACATAAAAAGCCTTCTTATTAGGTGTTAAGAAAGGTAATAATTGTTCATATTCAGTGTATTCTAAATCTTTACCTTTATATGTTTCAATAACATTATAATCATCACCTAATACTTTACTTGCAAGTTTCTTAGCTACTATAAAATTATATCCTTTTGATTCACATTTAACATATTCTTCATTAGGATTAACACATGCAGCAACATTAGCCATTAAAGTCCATGGAGTTGTAGTCCATATTAATAAATATGTATTATCTTGATCCTTTAATTTAAATGGTACTGTTACAGTATTAACACTAACAGTTTTATATCCTTGAGCAACTTCATGTGAAGCAAGACCAGTTCCACATCTAGGACACCAAGGAACTATTTTTAAACCATCATAAATTAATCCCTTATCAAAGAATTCTTTTAATATCCACCACTCTGTTTCAATATAATCATTATTATAAGTAACATAAGGACTATCTAAGTCAATAAATTGACCCATTTCTTCAGTAAATCTTCTAAAAGCAGATTCATTTTTCCAAACTGATTCACGACATTTTTCATTAAATTCCTTAATACCATATTTTTCAATATCTTGTTTTTCAGAAAAACCTAATTCTTTTTCTACTTGAACTTCAACTGGTAAACCATGAGTATCCCAACCTACTTTTCTAAGTACTTTATATCCTTGCATTGTTTTATATTTACAGAAAACATCTTTTAATATTTTAGCAAGCATATGATGTATTCCAGGCATACCATTAGCAGTAGCAGGCCCATCATAAAAGACAAAGTTTTCGTTATTTTTTCTATTATTAATAGTCATATCCAAAATATTCATCTTTTTCCAATTATCAGAAATACTTTTTTCTACAACACTAACATTATCTTTCTTTAATTCTTTAAATTCCATATTAATTCTCCTTCCATAAAAAAAGATTACTCATCACATAAGGACGAATAATCGCGGTACCACCTTAATTTATAATTATAATAAATAATAATTATACACTCAAATCCTTAACGCAGATATACGACTTTATCTTATCCATAAAGCACAAAACTCGAAAGTGATCTAAATATTAATTATTTTATCTATTTTCACCAAACATAGACTCTCTACAAAATAATTTTAATATTTCGTCTTTCTCACTTGTTTTAACTATGTTTAAATATATCATATATTTAATTATAAATCAATAAAAAAAGTTATTAGTTCAATTCTAATAACTCTATTTCTTCTACTACTTCTAATTGTTGTTCAACAACTTTTCTAAGTTTATTTTTAAATACTTTTAAATTTCTAACAGCTAAATCATTTTGATATTCAATCTTTTCTGCTTTCAATAATGCTTCATTAACAATTCTATTAGCATTCTTTTTAGCATCATCCAATATCATATTAGATTCTTGTCTAGCCATTCTTTTTATATTATCACTAGCTTCTTCAGCATTATACATTGCCCTGTTTAAAGTTTGTTCAATTTGTTTATAGTGAGATAATTCTTTTCTTAATGATTCAATTTCATCATTTTGTTTTTGGATACGTACAAGTACAGATTCAACTTGTTTGATAGTGTCCCCAAGAAATTGATTAACCTCCTGCTTGTTATATCCATTTACTTCCTCATTAAATTTTTTCATAAACTCACCTCTATGACAATATATATGAACTACCAGTTAAAATCTTCTTCGTCTTTATCTTTAGCTTTCTTAGTAGTTTTAGTACTACTATCATCAGTTATTTTTCCTTCTACATTAACATTATTAGGAGTACATAAGAATATTCCTCCACCTAATTTTTGTAAATCTCCACCTATTGCATATAAAGTACCACTTAAGAAATCTACAATTCTCTTAGCTTGATCAGGTGTTACTCTTTTTAAATTAACAACAACTGCATTTCTACTTTTTAAATAATCTGCTATTTGTTGTGATTCAGAATAAGCACGAGGTTCTAATAACATCATCTTATTACTAGAATTACTTATTGTCTTTTCACTTGTTTCTCCACTATAATATTCATCTTCAGGAGTTTGTTCAACTGCAGCGTTATCACTATCAACACCAAAGAAATTTTTAAATTTATCTAAAGCCATTACTAATTCCTCCATATTCTATACTATATATAATATTCTAACACAAAATCGCTATAAATCAAAGTTTTTTATTACTTTTCTAAAATTTTATGACTTATATATTTATAAACATCAAACATATTCTCTAAAGGAATAGGTTTATAAAAATCTAAAATAAGTTTATGTCCACTTGTAACAATCATCTCTATTCTACAATCCATATTATTAACATCCAAACTATAAGCAGATATCATATTATATGCAACACTAACAAGACTTCTTCTAAACCCTCTAACCCCTTTTCTATCAATAACTAATATTCTCATATTAGTAATAATAGCAATATCTCTAGAAGCTGAATATGAAAATTTAATTACTTCATCTTTATCCAATAAATTAATTATCTCTTCACTAATATCTTCTTTAGCTAATACTGAAGTAAATCTCATACTCTCAGTTAAAGGTTTTAATTTCATAAATGACATATAATACACTTCCTTTATTATTTCTATATATATTATACAACATCATATAAAAAAAAGAAACCATAGGTTTCTAATTATTAAAATTAAATGCTATCTTTTCAGACACTTCTTTATATAATATTCTTAATTTAGTTTTAGAATTACTATCTAAATTAACAAATCTAAGTCTCATAGGATATCCACTATCTAAATATATAATCATATCAGCTAAATTAAGTCTAAAACTAATAGAATAAGTTGATATACTTCCATAATAAATTGAATGTATTTCTTTACTGCCTATTAAACTTTGTTGATCAAATAATAAAATCTTTCTATCAGTAAAAACACCAAAGTCTTTCTTAGTCTTATATGCAGCAAGTACTTTTTCATCTTCTGATACATAATCAAGTACATACTTTGGCAAAGTAGTAGAATCTACTTCATTTTGAAAGTTAAAATATCTAGTTAATTCTTTATATTTAATATAAGCCATACGTTATCACTCCTAATATATTTACATTATAACATAAAATAATCTAACTGAATATAAATAATAAAAAAGAATGATTATAATCATTCTCTAATATTTTTATAAATTAATGCTTTTTGTTGAATCAAAATTTTCTAAATAATCATCTAAACCTATTTTTTCAGTTTTAGAAATATTAATATTCAATACTGGTGTTTCAGCTTTATTTCCTGATCCATCAGTAATTACATATTTAAAATTCAAAATTATAGTATCTTTATAATATTTTCTATCAAAAATACTTCCATTTTTACGATAATCATATTTAACAGTAATCATTCTTTCTATTTTAATATCATCAGTTGAATAATAATTATCACTTACTGATTCAATAGTAGGAACTTCAAAATTCATTCCTGCATAGTTTAATTGTGTTTTTGCAGTAGTTGATAATGTATATGTTGGAGCTTCTCTATCTACTACATATACTGTTCTAGTTTCATGAATTCTATTACCTGACCAATCAGTTAAAGTATAAACAACATCATATTTACCAACTTTATTTAGTTTTCCATCAGAACCAATTGGTAAACTTGAAGTATCAACACTAATATATTCATTATTATTTATATTTGATAAATTAAATATTTTATTGTTTATTACATCTTTTGCTCTAGATACACCATGTTCTACATAAGAATCTTTAAGAACATTGTAAGTATTATTTTTATCTGAAGTATTATTTAAATCTAAAATTAAATCATTTTTAGAATCAAATAGTTGAACAGAATGTACTAATCTAGTTACTACTGTTTTATTTCCTGCTTTATCAGTTACTGTATAAGTAATCTTATAAGTACCTACTTTATCATCTTTTATTTTATTAATTGTATTTAAAGTTTTTTCATAAGGTTTAACAAATTCAATAACAATTGATGTACTATTATAATTTTCATCATTAACATTTACATCACTATTCTTTGGTTGTTTATAACTTTCAAAAATTCTTGTAAATTTATCTACTGCAGGTTTATTTAAAGTTACTACTGGAGCAGTTTTATCAATGTTTCCAATTTTAACATTTACTTTTGCAGTATTACCTGCTTTATCAGTAATTGTTACATCTTCATTTGTATTTGCAACATAAGTTTTTGTTAATGTATTATCACTATTCTTTGTCCATCCTTCTGCTGTTACTTCTTCACTTGGTGTAATTGTTACTACTACATCTTTGTTTGTTAATTCAGTGTTTGAATAACTAACTATTGCAGTTGGTACTACTTTATCAATATTTTCTATTTTTACATTTGCTTTTGATGCATTTCCAACTTTATCAGTAATTGTTACATCTTCATTTGTATTAGCAGTATAAGTTTTAGTTAGTGTATTATCACTATTCTTTGTCCATCCTTCTGCTGTTGCTTCTTCACTTGGTGTAATTGTTACTACTACATCTTTGTTTGTTAATTCAGTAATTGAATAACTAACTGTTGCAGTAGGTGCTACTTTATCAATATTTTTAATTTCTACATTTACTACTGTTTTATTTCCTGCTTTATCAGTAATTGTAATATCTTCTGTTGTATTAACTGAATAAGTTTTTGTTAGTGTATTATCACTATTCTTTGTCCATCCTTCTGCTGTTACTTCTTCACTTGGTGTAATTGTTACTACTACATCTTTGTTTTTTAATTCAGTAATTGAATAACTAACTGTTGCAGTAGGTGCTACTTTATCAATATT
>CAYMEJ010000013.1:0-20519 GCA_964389735.1 uncultured Muribaculaceae bacterium | reverse complement strand
TTAATTCAGTAATTGAATAACTAACTGTTGCAGTAGGTGCTACTTTATCAATATTTTTAATTCTTACTTTTACCACTGCAGTATTTCCAGCTAAATCTGTAATTGTAATATTTTTTGTTGTATTAGCAGTAAAAGTTTTAGTTAATGTATTATCACTGTTTTTTATCCATCCTGTTCCTGTTACACTTACTTCTTCATTTGGTGTAATTGTTACTACTACATTACCATTTGTTAATTC
This sequence comes from uncultured Muribaculaceae bacterium, assembly GCA_964389735.1. Taxonomy (GTDB): domain Bacteria; phylum Bacillota_I; class Bacilli_A; order RF39; family UBA660; genus JAQUVS01. Next base: position 20,281 of record CAYMEJ010000013.1, on the reverse strand, counting down.
TTTTGTTGAATAGCTAACTGTTGCAGTTGGTGCAACTTTATCAATATTTATAATTTTTATATTTACTTTTGATGTATTTCCAACATTATCAGTAATAATTACATCTTCATCTGTATTAGCAGTATAAGTTTTAGTTAAAGTATTATCACTGTTTTTTGTCCATCCTTCTGCTGTTACTTCTTCACTTGGAGTAATTGTTACCACTACATCTTTATTTGTTAATTTTGTAATTGAATAGCTAACTATTGCAGTAGGTGCTACTTTATCAATATTATCAACTAATACATTTACTTTTACTGTATTTCCTGCTAAATCTGTAAGAATTACTTCACTCTTATCATTATTAGCATAAGTTTTAGTTAATGTATTATCACTATTTTTTGTCCATCCTTCTGCAGTTACTTCTTCACTTGGTGTAATTGTTACTTCTACGTCTTTATTTGTTAATTTAGTAATTGAATAACTAACTGTTGCAGTAGGTGCTATTTTATCAATATTACCTATTTCAATATTAATTGTAGTTTTATTTCCATTTCCAGAAATATCTTCTACTGTTAATGTTTCTTTTACATTTTCAGTATATTCTTTTGTATATGTTCCATTATCATGTTTTGTCCATCCTTCAGGATCAACGATTGCTTCACCAGTTACTAGTGTTGCAATTACATTTTTATTAGTAGGATTAATAATTGAATAACTAACTTCTGCTTCAGGTGCAGTTCTATCAATTAAAGTATCAATTTCATCTAATTCTTCCTTTAATTCATCCTTTTTATCACCATCAGGTAAATTATTTACTAATTCTTCTGCATCTTTAAAATCTTCATCTAATAAAGATTCTCTTACTTTATCAACAGCGTCTTCTGCTTCTTTTTCTAATTCAGCAATTCTATCATTTACTTTATCAATTGCATCATTAATATCTTTAGTTAATTGATCTATTTCTGCTTGTGTTTTTCCTTCATTATTATTTAATGTTGTTTGTCCTTCATTTACTAATGCTATTAAATCATTAAGTAATTGAGTTAATACTTCATCATTATAATTTTTAGTATTATTAAATAATGCATTACCATTAGTTACTGCTAATTGTAATTGTTCAAGATTTAATACTACTACATTTTGAACAGGTCCTTGCGCTTGAACTTGTCCTTGGTTGTTATTAACAACTCCCATTGGTTCTTCATCTTGACCACTTGGTGTAGGTGTTACTACCTCTTCTTGTTTGTTTTCCTTCTTGTTTTTTTCTTCATCTGTACCAGCTGGATTGGCAAATGTATAGATTGTTGTACCTAATAACAATGCTACAATTGCTGCTACAATTTTCTTTCTGTTTGACATATTTTTTTCCTCCCATATCTTTTTGAAATTTTACTCAAAAAAAAGTTGTGATTAAGTAATACTTATTCACAACTGACTACCATAGTAATAAATACTTTAGGTTCTTGAGCTTTGCGACAGTCTCCTTTCGAAAACTTTGCCAATTAACAAATTGATAACTACATTATAACATATTCATATAAAAAAATCAATTTTTTCCTGCATTTTTATGCTATAATTTTTATTATTTTACTAGTTTAATTTTATTAATTGGCCATATTCTAAATAACACTTTTCCAATAATATCTTTTTCTTTAATTGGACCAAAATCTCTACTATCCATTGAATCCATCCTATTATCACCCATTACAAAGTATGAATCCTTTGGTATTTTTTCATCTAATTTAAAATCCTTTGTTATAACAGATGAATCTAAATAATCTTCTTCAAAAGGTTTCCCATCTATATATAGTATATTATTCTTTACTTCAATTGATTCCCCTGGAAGACCAATTATTCTTTTTATTAAGTATTTTGTACCTGTATATTCAAAAGAAATAACTTCTCCTCTTTTAGGTTCTCTTAATTTATATACTGCTTTATTTAAAATTAACAAATCACTATTTTTTAAATTAGGACTCATAGAAGGTCCTACTACTTGTTGCAATGTTGCAACATACATCAAAAAACAAATAATTAATATTATCCCAATAATATATTTTATTGAGTCAAAGAAAAATTCTTTTATTTCTCTATAGTCCATTATATTTCCCCCTTGAACTAATACCAAGAACCCACTATATCTGCATTATTTGAAAGTGGTTCTGGATCCGGTAATTCCATTTTCATTGATATTGGTATTTTAAAAGCACTACCAAACGCTATACAACTACCAGGTTGTAATGTTTTTAACTGTTCCAATATTGCACTACTCATATTAGGAATCATATTTCTAATGTAATCTAAATCTCTAGGATGTAGCGTTCTTAATATAATAAAATTACTACATTGTGATATAGAAGTTTCAGAAAGTTCTGAAGGTCTTTGAGTAATAAGACCTAATAAAACCGCATACTTTCTACCTTCTTTTGTAATTCTATCAAATATATTATAACCAAGAACATCAGTATCCTTATCATTTTGAACATATCTATGTGCTTCTTCTATTATTATATGAAAAGGTATCTTACCTCTATTTTTTGTTTCAGTAGCAAACTGAAATATTAATCTAGAAATAATCTTAGTAATAGCTTTTGCTATACGATCATCTACATAATTAATATTAAAATTAACTATTTGTGCTTTTTTACCTTCAGGCGTAGTGATCAATTTTCTAATAAATGTTTCTTTTGAAATTAATTCTTTACTATTAAAGAATGTTGCTACATCACTATTTGCTAATGAATGCAATCTAACACTAAGAATATTAGCATAATCAAATACTTTATCACTCTTTAATACACCTTCTGATATTAATGCAAAATTCATTGCATTTTCCAAATCAGTTAATGTATATGGTGTAGCAGTTATAACTTTTTTTTCAGTTAAATCATCTCTTTTAAAAGAAGAAATAAAATCTACTACTACATCTATATCTTGAATTTTCCCTGTTTTATCCAAAAATAAACATTGTTTTAAAGTCCTTACATATCCAGGCTGAGTTATTTGAGTCTCTAAATTCAATTCTTTTGTATTAAAGTTAGTAAGAACAGCAGTTATTTGATCTCTTATTCTTGTAGGTTCATTACCACTTACTAAAATATCTAATAAAGCTCTTGCTAAAATATCATTTTTATAAATAACTGTATTTTGATCAACACCAGCAATTATAGGTACTAAAGACAAAGCTCTTTCAATTATAGGTAATTGATTAGCAGACTCTACACCTAATAAATGTGCAAAATCATCAACACCTAATAATGATAAAGGTATTTGTAATATTTCTCCATCAGGCCTATCTATATTAGTAGTATAATTCTTATAATTAACTAAAGAATTAAATGAATTTAATTTTGAAAAAGCATTTTGGTATTCACCATATGCATCAAATAAAAATATATTTGAATTAACTGGTGCACTAATCCCACTAGTAAACATATTTTGTATTAATCTTGCAACTGTACATGATTTACCACTACCAGTATTTCCAAGTACAGCAAAGTGATTACTAAAAAATAAATTAGTACTAACATTAATTCTATAATTATTATAAATTGAAGATAATCCAAAATAGATTTGACTATTATCTTTTATTTGTTGATCACCTAATATTTTTCCTAATTCAGGTAAAGAAATCATTCTAACGATTGCTTTAAAAGAAGGTTTTTTAGAAAAACCTGGTAAGAAAGTATAATCTGTTACTTCACCCATTATAGAAATCTTAGCAGTTTCTTTATCCACTTCTATTATTTCTCCAACTACTCTACTAGGTCCCTCTTCAAAAACAACATGTAAATTTATTAAATTAGCTTGAGACGTAATATCAATACCTAATTTTATTGTTACAGTTGTATCTTCAATACTTATTATACTTCCTAGCATAACATCACGCCCTAACCTTTTTTATTCTTACAATTAGTATAACATGTTTTGTTAAAAAGAAAAAGATAAGAATTTTATTTTCTTATCTTTATTTATTTTAATCACCAGCACATGTTACAACATTTTCATAGACTATATTTTCACCATGATTAATATAATCAGTAAATTCATTTATAAATAATTTTCTAATTTCATCACTATCTGATTTTATTGTTATTGTTCTATGATCTGCTGATATAATTCCAACTGTTAAAAGTGATATATTATTTTGAAGAATAATAGTATCAACTTCAGAATTTTGTAATGCAACTCTTAATAATTCTTTATCATTATTAACTGTTCTTTGAGTAACCAAAGTTCCATTTTCAAAATAATAAGTATCAGTTCTATTTACTACTTCAAGGCTTCCTGAAGCATCACTTTCATATAATACTGATTTAGTAACTTTATTTGTCCTATTATCTATAACTATTCCCTCTTGATTTTCACCAACTCCACCAGCAATAATAACTGGAGAATTTGCTGTTTCAAGATAATTTAATTCAGTATTTCCACTAAATGTTAATTTGCAAACAACATAATCATGATCACAAGCTAATGTAAATGGAGAATTAGTAATTAAATCAATCAATTCAATATCAGATTCATTCATACTAATAGGTTGTCCTCCTAAAAGAGAATTTCCATCACCATCTATTACCTTAGTCTTACCAGAAATAATTAAATCACTTGTAAGAGTAATATCATCAATAAATTTAATGTTTTTTACCAAAACATTAGCAATATTTGCTTGTAATTCTTCTTCTGTATCTACTTCTACATCAGTAACTGCTTTTAAATTTTCAGTTAATGCTGCTTTATCAACACCAGATGGTACTAATGCTAATTTTTCTTCTGCTAATTCTAAAGCTGCTATTTTTTCTGGATCAGTTGAATCCTTTGGATTAGCATTCATTTCTTGTACAATAGCTATTGCTGCATTAGCATCACTTACTAATTGTAAATAAGTATTTAAGCATGCTGCTCTAGCAGTACTTAAATCAACAACCATTTGATCAACAGCCTCTTGAGTTCTAAGTGGACTTGTTAATAAAGTATTTGCGCTATTAAGTATGCTTAATAAATTATTCATAGTAGTTTGAATCCCTGCTTCATTAGGAACTTCTCCTATTAAAATATTAGCACCATTAATAGTATTTTCTAAAACACTAGTATCAACATCAGTAGGTTCATTAATAACTATTGTAACAACTTGTTTTTTAATAACCCTTCCATTATTTGATATCATATATGTTAATTTATAAATACCATATCTTGTAGAATCAAATCCATCTACTTGTACATAACCATTAGTTCCTTTAGCTTGGAACACATAAGTTATATTTAATACTTCTCCATTTCCCAATGTAACTGTTGGTAATTTAAATTCTGTAGTATTAGAAGTAATTATATAACAATCTTGTAATCCTAAAGTGTCAGGTTCTTCAATTACTGCTACTAATTCATAATCTTCTTCTTCCTCTACTTCTACAATATCATCATCTTTATCTTTTTCTTTTTCAACAACTTCTTCTTTGTCTTTATCTTTTTCTTTCTTTGTACAACTTCTAACAGTTACAAATACTCCTAAAGCAACGACAATAGATAAGATAACAATGACAATTTTTTTAATATCATTTTCTTTATCCATTATTCCATATTCCCCCTAACTATAATGTATAATTTTGTTACAATTTCATTGTATAAGTTAAAACCCAATCTAGTCAATTATATTTACACAATTAGACATAATATTTTTTCTTTAAATATTCTTTTTCTAATTCATATTTATTTTCAGCAAATATATAATGATAATAATCTCTTTTCATTTTTCTTAAAGAACTAATATATTTTTCCTTCTTAAAATCATAATTATTAATTAATCTTTCTACCAAAAATTTTCCCCAATAATAATTAATATTTCTTAACTCCTTAAAAATATTAAATAATAAAAATAATAATATAACTAAATTTAAAGTATTAATTAATTTTAAATTAACTAAAAATATAATCACTACTAAAAAAATAATAATACTTAAAAAACTACTGAGCATAAATGACCATTTAAAAGAAAAATATTTATTAAAAAGAAGATTTAATAGTTTACCACCATCAAGTGGATATATAGGTAATAAATTAAATATTAATATAAGATAATTATATTGTTTAAACATATCTAAATAATTAGAATTAATTACATTAAAAAAAATAATATAAAATATTATTTGAAATAATGGTCCCATAACTAGTACTAATAATTCTTCTTTTATTTTTACATTAATATCAGTATTAAAAACAGTACATCCTCCATATGGAAAAATATTAATAGAATCTAAGTCCCATCCTAAAAGTAATCCTCCTATTGAATGACCAATCTCATGAATAAATAATATTATAGTAAAAATAATTATATTAATAAAAGAACCAGATAATATATTAATAAATAAAATTAAATAAAATAGTGGATGAACTTTTATTTTACTGAAGATATTTTTTATAATCTAAAAACTCCCCATTCTTTTGATAACTAAGATAAATTTTATTATTAATTGATTCTCCTATTAAATCCCCTTTTTCTATATAATCATATAATTTATGATCACCTATATTTATATTTGAATACCATAAATCTATTCCATTCATTTGTTGGACAATAATAGTCTTACCATATTTATCTTTTTCACCAATAAAAACAATAATACCACTCTCTACTACAGGAACTAAATAATTATCAGTAACTTTTAATTCTGCACCATCTTTATATTTTTTTAATTCCGAATAAACTAACTTCTCATCAAAAACACTTTTTTCCTCACTAGTAATCTTATCAAAAGGTAATAATCCTCCTAAATACTTTTCAGAAAAATTTCTTACACTAGAAAAAGAAAAGTTTTCCTCAAATAACTTTTCTTTTATCACTTTTTTATATTCTGGATTCATCTTAGATATTATTAATACTACTACTGTAAATAATATTGTTATTAATACTTTATTAATAAACTTAACCAATTTATTTTTATCATTTTTATTATTTCTATTATTTAAAAATTTAGATTCATCCATTATTATCACCTACTAACTAATATTAATAAATAGTAATAATTAGAACTCCTTTTTTATGACAAAATAATATAAAATACTAAAATATATCAAATTCATTAATATTGAACTTACTATTTGTCTACCTAATAAATATATTGATAAGTCAGAATAATTAATAATAAGTAATACAAAATAAAAAGCAACTAAATAAATAATAATGCCACTAATACATATTAATAAATTATTAAAATAACTATTAGATAATTTCTTATACATAAACTTAATTGCAAAATATACAACTAGAAATAAAAATGTATTTAAAAATAAAATATTAGTATACATTAAATCATAAACGATACTTGTTATTACTAACACTATTAAATATTCTTTTAAATCATATTTTTTATATAAAAGCATTAAACATACTAAAGTAAATAATGGATTAAAAATAGATAAATCACTTCTATAGTATCCTAAATAATTAGTTAGTACTCCATCTAATATTAAAGATATTAATATTATAATTATCTTAATCAAGTTTCTTACTCCTAATTACGCTTACATATTTGATATTTTCTAAAGTACTTGTAGTTTTTACTTTTAATATTTTGCTAACACCTAATTCATCAAAAGAAATATCTTTTACTTCTCCTATATTTATTCCACTTGGAAAAATATTACCTAATCCATTAGTTTTTACTTTATCCCCTACTTTTATATTACTAGTACTCCTAATACTTATAACATTTAATAAATCATTTTCAATATCATATCCAGATAATATTCCATTATAAATATCTTTATTAGATTCTATACATACTCCTACTCTAAAATCTATTTCATTCGATGTAATTAATCTAACTTCACTATTTGAATTAGTTACTTTAGAAACAATCCCTATTAATCCATTATTATTAATTACTACCATATCTAAATCTATTCCATCTTTTTTGCCTTTATCTATCATTAAATTATTAAACCAATATGATTTATTTCTAGATATTACAGAAGCATTAATAAATTCAAAATTATTATTATCATTATTCAATTTTAATAATTCTTTTAATTCACTATTTTCCTTTTTTACCGAATCATTTAAATCTATATCTATCTTGTTAATTATTTCTTTCTTATCTATAACAAAAATAGATTCTATTGAACTAACAAAATCTTTAGGAATACCCCACATAAAATTATAGTTATTACCTATTGCAATATAAAAGTAATATAAAAAAATAATTATAACTAAAATATATATAATTATCTTTTTATTATTTTTTTTCTTCTTCCACACTAAAAGTCTATTACACTTTCTTCATAAAAACTATAATAATTATTATCTCCTACAATTATATGATCTACTACTGGTATTCCATTTATATTACCTATTTGTACTAAAGATTTTGTTAAATATATATCCTCACTACTAGGAGTTAAATCATTACTAGGATGATTATGCATACATACAATTCTAGAAGCACTACATAAATAAGCCTCTTTAAATATTTCTCTTGGATGAACAACGCTTTTATTAATTGTTCCCATAAATAACAACTTCCTTTCTATTAATTCCTGCTTACTATTAAAATATAAACAATAAAAATATTCTTGTTTCTTATCATAAAAAAGATATTTACAAGACTCATATATATCTTTTGCATTTCTTAAAGATATATTCCTATCAATTACATTATTCATAAATATTCTTTTTCCTAATTCTATAGTTGCTAGTAATTCAATTGCTTTAATATTACCTATTCCTTTAATAGAAATAAGTTTATCAAAAGAAATATTTTTTAAATTACTAATATCCCTTATTTGACTTAATAATTCCAAAGATATTTCTTTAACAGACTTATCTATAGTACCCGTTTTTAATACTATTGATAATAAATCTTCATTAGATAAACTTTCTTTTCCAAGGGTCAACAGTCTTTCTCTTGGTCTTTCATTTATTGGTATTTCTTTTATTAACATATTATCACCTATATATATCATGTTAATCACTCATATATATTTCTTCATACGAAGCTAAAATAGTTTCTAATATATTATTAATCTCATCTTTAGTATCAGCACTATCTAATAAAATATCATATTGTTCTAAATTACTAATAAATTCACTATTTGAAGTATATCCTTCCTTAATATAAATATCCAAATTATTATCTTCATACTTTTCTTTTATTTTTTTAGCATTATCAAGTTTAGTAGTCATTCCTAAATATACATAATATTTATTATCTTCAAGTACAGTAACAGTTTTATATTTTGTTTCTTCTATTGATTCTATATCTGTATATACACCACATTGTAAATAATAAATATTATTTGTATCAGAAAAAGTATAATCATCTTTAGTGTACTGCTTAAAAACATAATCAGCACATATTATGCCTAATAAAATAGTACCAATTACAACCATTAAAAATTTAAATTTCATAGTATCACCATTTTTAGTTTAATATACACATTTATAAAAATTTGTCGAAAAAAAAAAGAAAATAATAATTATTTTCTTTACTCCTTACATAAATATTCCATTTCAAATAATTTATTTATTACTTCCTCTATATCTTGATTATATTCTAAAGTTTTTGTTAATTCTACTTTAGTTCCATCAGATAATGTAACAGAAGTATTTTTAAATGTTTTCAAATTTATTTTATTTACTTCAGTAAATTGTAAGTTACCAACAGTACATTCTTTTGAAAAACCTGTGATATTTTTATAATCTTTATTAACTTCTTTACATCTTTTTTCGTATGTTCCATAATCTTGTTTCAATTCTCTAATATCTTCTTTAGTGGTATGAACAGTAAGATCATATTTAATTAATTTTGCCTTTTCATAATATATTTTATATTTATCTTTCTCATCCTTTGTAGATTGACATTCAATTGAACCAGATTTATATTTTTCCAACTTCTTATTTAATTCATCATTTGCATATGGATCAACATAAGTTTTAGGATACTCTACTTTAGTACCTTCATCAGTGTACACTGTAACCATATCATCATTGATTTTTTCATCTTCTTTTGGTACAACTTCTTTTTCAGGTTCTTTTTCTTCATCTACAGTAAAAGTTCCTCCTGAATTAGAATCATCATTAATACCAATCATTCTAAGCATTGGTGGTAATATAATTATTATTAATAATATAAATACTATACCTAATAATATAAACATTTTAGCATTGCTAATTTTTTTCTTACTCATTCTATCACCCTACTTTATATTCTACTAATATAATAACACTACGTAGCAAAAAAAACAATATTATTCATTCCACCCATCAGTAGTCAATGTCGTTTGAACAGCATCCAAATAATTGTTTGCACTTAAAACTGCTGAATCTTTTTTTGATTTTTCTATATAGTTTGTTATTGCTGGTACTGCTATAACTGCAATTATCCCTAATACAACTATTACAGCTAATAACTCTATTAATGTAAATCCCTTATTCATATAATCACCCTTAATCTATTTCTATTTTTTTAGAATCACTAACAATATTATTAGAACTCTTACACCAAATATAATATGTTCCTTTACTCAAATCAAAATCTTTTATATTAATATCTTTTTCTAACGATTCATCTATTGAAATCCATGAACTAGGAATATTATCATCCTTAGTTATTTGAAAAGCATTAATTAATGTATCATTTTTTAAATGAATAACATTATCACTAAAAGTTATGCTAGGTCTAGATGTATCAGCCATATATTTTTCACCATCAAAGTTTATTGTATAGTCAGATACCACCATAACTGCATTTACTACTTTATTATCTTTATCAACAATTATTTCGCCTGATGTAGCACCCTTACCTTTAAATTCAATTTTAATATCAGGAAAATCAGCTGACAATTTTTCCTTATCATCAACTAAACTACCATTTGGCAATATATAATACTTTTTCAATCCCTGTTCTGCTAAAGTCTTAATATTAGTTATTGTTAAAGTAGAATAACCAATATTACCTACTTTATCTCTTGCATAAAATATATATGTATCATTCGTCGTAATTAAAAATGTGTTATCTTTTTGCCAATTAGTTGGAGTTTCCCCAATTTTACTAATTGCATAAGCCTCATCATGTAATCCAACACCATCATCTTTAGCTATCACAATTGCAGTTAATTCTTCTGTTATTGTAAGACCATTAATACTAGTCTTAACATTAACAGTTGGAGGTGTTATATCAATATTAGTAACAACTAATGTTGCAGTAGAAACATTACCGGCCTTATCTTTTGAATAAAATACATAAGTACCATTTTGACTAATAGTAAATTTATTTGAAGAAACATATTCAATAGAATCTTCACCTAATTTAATCATAGCATAAGCCTTATCAGCTAACCCTGAACCAGTATCAACAGCAGTTACAGTTATTATTTGACTACTTACTTGTCCAATAGCATCTGACTTAACACTGATAGTTGGAGGTATATTATCATTAACAGTTAATATAGCTTCATCAGAATTAATATCACCAAAACTACCTGTCAATACACATCTATATTTATATTTATTATATGTATAAGGAACATTAGTAATATTAAATGTTTTAGTAGTAGCATCACTTATATTATTCCATGTAACTCCATCTATAGTATATTGCCATTGATATTTTATTGTATTAGTTGCAGTAACTTCAAAATTAGCATCTTCTCCAACATTAATAGTTACATCACTTATATTTGAAGTAATAGATGGTAAAGTATAAGCTGAATAAGAAATATTAGAAGCAGATATGGATGTTCCAGCATAATATGTAGATGATAATGTTCCAGCAACTACAATTTGTATATTAGTTAAATCTTTACCAGATTTTACCAAAGTTTCAACTGGTATACTAATTGAACGACTATCATTTTGTCCAGAAGTATAAGTGGACCATATATTACTACCACTATTACAATCTTTCAAATATACAGTAGCATTTCCACTTCCTCTACCATTTCCATTATCAGAAGCACTGAAATTTAAACTAAAACTCAAAGTCTTTACTTGAATCATATTATATGTTCCAGTAAACAAACTATAATTTTTACTTCCCCAATCATGATCCGCACCATAATTTGCTGATCCAACACTCCATCCTAATGCACCACTAGCAGCACTTAATTTATTACCTGTACCATTTATTGCAACATTATCCAAAGTCACACTTGAACTACCATAATATAAAGCTGATAATCCTCCTGTTACTACAATTTGAACATTAGTTAAATCTTTACCAGAACTCCTTAATGATGCAATAGGAATACTGACTGTACTATAAGAATAATTTGAACCACTACTACTTACAGTACCACTCCACAAAGTTGCGCCAGAATTACAATCTTTAAAATAAGTAGTAGCATTACCTCCTACAAAACCATTACCAGTAGGCGGATTATTAAATGTTACTCTAAAATTAATAGCAGTAACATTTGTCATATTATATTTATCTGTATATAAAGTATAAGTAGTACTACCAACATCATGATCAGCATTATAACCAGCAGAGCTACCAGTAATCCAACCAATTGTTGTAGTAGAACTAGGTAAAGTTGTAATTGCCTCTACTTCAATACTATTAAATTTTGATAAAAATGCAAAAAGAAAAAGAAAAAATAATACATACTTTTTGTTCATATATCTTCCTCCTATTATATATTAATATACCACCATATCATAATTTTATAAACTTTACTTTAAATACAATTTATTACCTTTTTTTAACCTAATTAAATATTTATTAGTTTCTAAGCATTCAAAAATCAACCTTGGATAACTATTTTCTAAATCCTTTATTTTTTTATTTGCTAATTCTAATTGTTCTTCTATAGTATTATTTTCAACATTACTAGTAGGTAAATCCTTCCATATTAAATAACCACCCCATAATTCTTTTGTAAAATTTCTATCTATAAAAAATATATCTTCTGGTTTTTTAGAATCTCCCTTCATTACTAATTTATTATTAGAATTATAAATCCAACTATTACATTTTCCTCTACCAGTAACTAAATGAATATGATTTGCAGTAGCTCCATCAGTTCCTTCATAACATATTATTTCTCCTCTTTTAAATGTTTGTCCTTTCTTTAAATTTCTTATATCATTATCATCTGAATGAGTTAAAGTCATAAAAACATAATCATTAAAAGTTGGTGTTATTACCTTTTTTGTAGACTCTAACCAAATAGTATTAGTAACTCCTTTATTATCAATACCTTTTATTTCAACAATTTTCATTTCATCACAAGGACAATATATTGGACTTTTTTTAGTATCAAGTCCTCCATCATCAATAGGATAGTCTCTATAATTTCCAGTAGTATGATCTTTATGTGAACCTTCTTTATAAGTACATGTTACTCTCATATATTCTAAAGGATAAGTCATATAATTTTTATTCATATGTTATCTCTTTAATATTTTCATTTCTAAGTTCAGTAAAAGTTTTTAATTTACCCTCTAGAGATTTATATAAAGAATCAGCACCTATATAACTAAATAATCCTACCCATAAACTATTAGGAAGTTTTGTATCAGTAAAAGAATAACAAAATAATATTCCAAATAACATATTAACAATAAAACTATATATACAAATATATTTACTTTTTCTTATCACTTTCTTTGTTTTTTGTATTAGAGATACAGTAACACAACTATTAGCAATAGAAATAATTAATATATTTTGCAATAAATTTATATTCATATTAATTCCTCCTATTACAATATATGAAAAAAAAAGAAATAGTCTTGGACTATTATCTTATCAATTCATCAATATTTTTTCGAGGTCTATTAATAGGTTCTTCATCAGAGAAACCTACTGCCAATATTGAAAACAATTCCATATCATCTATATTCAAATATTTATTAACATCATCTTTTACATGAAGAATATCTGCTATCCATAATGATCCTAATTCTAAATCAGTACACCTTAAACACATATGTTCAATAGCAGAACCTATAGACATAATATCACATTCTCTATATTGATCACTATTAATTCTAAATATTAATATAATAACTGGAGCATTCTTAATAATATTAGCTGAATTCAATACATGAAATAATTTCTTATCCTTTATTTCATCTTCAGATAAATCATCATACCAATTAAGCAGCATATTACTAATATCTTCTTTTTCTTTTCCTCTTAATATTTTAAATCTCCATGGTTGTCTATTCTTTGCTGAAGGACTTAATCTAGCACAATTAATAATATCAATTATCAAATCATCTGATATATCTATATCTTTAAATTTTCTAATACTAACTCTCTTGTTAATTACATCAATTAATTGCATGCTTTTCTACCAACTAATCCTTGTTTTTTTAATACTGGTCCAGCTGGAATATGATATTTCTCTTCAAATTCTTTATTATTTTTATCAATATTCAAAGTAACATAATCATTTAATAATTGAAAAAACAAACTTCTTGTTTCTAAAGTAATATCTTCTAATAATTTATTTAAATAGTTGTCATCCATTGCAAAATAAACTAAATTTTCCCCTAAATATATTACTTGTTCATCTTCTGCTAATTCCTCTATTTCTTGATTAATTTCTAAAGAAAAACCATTTTCACCATTAAAGTTATAATCTTCTAATAATTTTTTATAAGGCTTTAACTTTTTTAAATCCTTTATATTTTCTGTAAATCTTGAACGTTCTACTTCATGAATACAATTAAATCTTGATAATCCAACAAATAATTTAACAACTTGACATTTTCCCATAAATTAACCCTCCTAAAATTTTTTTAAACCTTCTATATAACTATATTTAGAATCATTATAGTTTAAAAACTGCAATACTTTTTCCTCACTCTTTTTTGATATTTCGTTAATTCTATAATTATTATTATTGATATTAACATTAGGTAATACATATCTCTTTTTTGCATCTATATTAGCACAATAATACTCATCTGATGGTTCATCCGTTCTAATTAATTTATTAGCATCACAAAATATTTTCCATGACTCTTTATAATAATCTTTAAGTATTTCTAATATTTCTCTCTCAGATAAAAGATATAATTGTTCTATATTTATTATACCCTCTTTTACAATTTTTTTCAAAAAATCTGAAATACATTGTAAAGTAAATTTATCTTCATTACTTTGTAAAGCAATACTATAATTATAAATTCCTTCATAAAATAACTCGCACTTATCAATTGATTTATTAGATATCTCTAATTCACCATCTACAACAAAAACTGACATATCTGAATAAACATCTCTTACTGTATCAATATCCCATGTTTGTAACCAAATTAAATTAGTAGGCAATATTCCATCTAACCTATCAGCACATAATCTAGGTATATCATTTTTAATAACAGGATATTTCTTTATATCTTTAAATATATCTGCACTAATATTATCTTCTTCTAATAAAATTTTAATATCATCAGAATCATTTACTATTTCATAAATATCTTTCTCACTAGATGATTGATTAATTGAGTCACCTAATAAAAAATCTATTGCATGTGCAAAAGCAGGGGTTCCTAAATCATGATATAGAGCTACTATAGTTTGTTCTTTATCATGAGTAAAATTCCATGTCATTAATGCAACTGCAATACTATGATCATATCTTGAATACCAATATTTAATATTATGTAATCTTGTATAATCACATCCACAAAATTGGCCAACTTCTTTTAACCTATTCATCTCTTTAACATTGGAATATCTATCTAAAAAGTTTGGATAATCACCATTACATAAAATATCATAGTATTCTTTTAATTCTTCTTCTCTCATATAATCACTCCATCTATAACTTACTATGATATCATATCTAACTGTCAAAATAAACTTATTTTATCACTTTTATATCACTCATATATTTAGTAGCATAACTAACTTGTCTATTAAAAATATTCTCATAATCATTCAAAATATTATTATTTAATTTACTAAATGGATAAACAATAAAATCATTTTTATTTGTGTATATTAATTCAATAGTAGGATCAATCAATTTTATTTCAGTAGTTACTCCATCAATAGTTTTCTTATTAATAGTGATAGATGCCATCAAACCAGTTAAACGATCTATTCCTATTTGAGAAGAAACAAAATTTCCTAAAGAATAAATAACTAAAGTATTATCAATAAATTCTATTGGTTCAATTACATGTGGATGAGTTCCTATAATAATATCCACACCTAAACTAGATAGGTATTTAGCAATTTCTTTTTGACTATAAACGGGTTCATGAGTATATTCCTCACCCCAATGCATTGCAACCATTATAATATCAACTTTATCTTTTAACTTTTCAATATCATTTTTTACTTTTTCTTTATCATAAACATTAACTACCCAAGGTGAAGAACTAGGTACTCTAAGTCCATTAGTATCTGTCGTGTATGACAACATAGTATAACTAATATTATTTACCTTTTTAATATTTATTTTATTTCTATCTTCTTCACTCTTATATGATCCAGCTGTTAAAACATTATCTTTACCATTCCAATAATTTAATGAATTATTAATAGCAGTTAATCCCCTATCTAAAGTATGATTATTAGCTAAACTAACTAAATTAAATCCATTCTTAACAAAAGCATCACCTAACTCATATGGAGAATTAAATCTAGGATAAGTAGATAAACCTAACTCACTTCCACCTAATATTGCCTCTTGATTATAATAAGCAAGATCATAATTTTTTATAATAGGTTTAATATATTGAAACATTCCATTAAAATCATATTTATTATCACTTTTATATTTTTCATAAATTGGTCTATGTATTAAAGCATCCCCAACCATAATTAAAGAAGCTTCGTATTCTTTTTTAACTGGTAACTTAGGATAATGATTATTAAGTAATCCAGGATAATCTGTATCAGTAGTAAAATAAATTAAAACACAAAAAACTATAAACAATAAAAGTATTACTGTTTTAAAAAATAAAATTCTAAACTGTGATTTCATTTTTTTACTACCCATAACTCCCTCACTATATTCATTATACAATAAAAAAACATCTAATTCTAGATGTTATATTTCATATTGGTGGCCCGTATGGGGTTTGAACCCATGAATATCGCCTTGAGAGGGCGACGTGTTAAACCACTTCACCAACGGGTCATTTTAAAGATTATTTTTTAAATAATCTAAAATTAAATATACGTTTTTTCTTTGTTGTTTTTTCATTATAAACAGTTTTTGTTATTACCATACTATTATTTTTATAGAACTCATTATTTAGATATTCATAATATGCCCCTGGTGTTATTATACCATTCATTTTCAAAATGTCACTACCACTTTTTCCAATTATTTGATCTGCAAGTAAACAACAATTAATCCCAACAATAAAATATGTCTTAAATCTACCTGATTTAAACTTATAAAAATTAGCTTTTGTCTTTCTATAAAGTCTACTAGAATAATCATCATATTTATTTCTATCTTTGCAATTAATGTTTTTCTTATATGGCGGATCCCATTCATATAAGTTTTCCCTCATTTTATTTAAATGTTTTCTAATATTATTTTTTTGTTTATCCTTTAATTTTAATCCAAATCCAAATATGGTTTTATCACTTTCTTTTATACAAAAAGGTATATATTTATCTTTTGAATTTGTAGTAAAAAGAACCCCATCACCAAACATATCAAAATATTTTTTAGAATCACAATCATAATTACCATATGATATTACTTCTCCATCAAAATATAAATCTACATGTCCAAATCTATTATATCCTCGTTCAGAAGTATGAACAAATACCTCCATATCAGGTTCTATATTTTCCTTATTAGAAGTAAGATTTTTTATTATTTTATCATCATCAGTTTTATTCATATACTGATTTATTTCCTTTAATACTTGATAAGGAATAATTGCTTCAAATAAAACAGGTAAACTTATACGAATTCTTCTATTAAGTTTATTCTTATATTTTCTTGGAACTAAACTACTAACAAAATCTTTTATATATGTAGTACCTAAAAGTATTAAATAAATACCTATTATTTTTAATAATAATTCAATACTTTGAATTGGTGCAAATAGCATTGGAATACCTATTGTTAGATATATTATCATCATAATAAATTCTTTTATTTTACCACTAGCATTATTTTTTACTAAAGCAATAAAAGTTAATAATCTAACTATAGCATTCAATAACATATATAAACCAAATACAATTGGAATAATTGATAAAGGTATTCCAGGAAATAAAGATAATACTAATACAAATAATAAATTTAAAAATGTTTTACTAAAAATAATATTTCTATTAAAAGAATCTTCTTGTTTTAAAAAGTATTTAACAAAGTTATATGTACCTATTAATAAAATAGAAAAAGTAAATATATTAATTATTCTTTTATACAAATTAAAATCCATCAATAAAAAGAATAAGCCAACTATTATTACTATAATACCAACCAATAAAGAACTAGTTAACATATAATATCTATTCTTCTTTGACATAATTATCACTTCACTTTCTTTTATTATATCATAAAAAAAGCAAATACGTTTAATACATATTTGCTATAAAACTTCTTGCATTACCATAAACATAAATTCCTTTTTTTATTAAATGAGGATTTTTCAACCCAACATATCTAGGTATTGATTTAGGATTTCTAATAACTGCTAAAGAGACATATTTATCTGCTAATGTAACTATCCAACTTTCAATATACTTTGGTGGAATAATATTTAAAGGAAACATATGTCTTTTTATTATATTTTCTGTTTTATTATTCATATATTCAGGAAAATATTTATAAGAATTTTCACAAGCTATTTTTGCATGTGTAAATCCATGTGCTTTAAAAATATTCTTACTTTTATTTCTATTTTCTCTCCAAGGTTTAACATAAAAATCATGTAATAAAGAACCCCTAATAACATCATCTATATCTATATTAAAAATTCTTGATAATCTAAGAGCCATTCTATAAGAAGTAAAAGAAACATCAATTGAATGTTCATATACCGAATCATCATGATGTAAAAAATCTTTTCTTTTTAAGAATTCTTCGTTATTAATAATAGGATTTGCTACTTTATAATAATATTCAATATCACTAAATTCTTCTATCATGTTATCACTACCTCTAATACTATTATATATCAAAAACAAAAGTATAATTAATTTAAATAAAAAAGATTTACATAAAATGTAAATCTAACATGCATCACTACAACTTATTACTTCAGTAATATTATCTATTAAAATATTTTTCAATTCATTATATTGTTGTTTAGTTAATGCCTTAGATGGATTAGTTTGTGATTCAAGAGTTGCAACATGAATATCTAAAATCTCACCATTAGATACAAATACTGTAGTAGGAAAATATAATCGCTTTATACTAGGATCGTTAAGGCCATTATAACTACCCAATTTATCACCTAATTTTTCAACTAATTTATTATAATTATTAGTTGCCTCTTTTGTAGTAACTATTTTTCCATCTTTTAATTCTTTAGTATCTCTATCACTTAAATTATTTAAATAAAATATTCTTTCTATTCCTACTTCTTTAGCAGCATCTAATAAAACTGGAATGAAATTTCTACACCAAGGACATTCAGGAAACCCAAAATAAATAACCCCTGTACCATTATCTAAAATATCAAATATTTCTTCATAGTTAGAATATTTAATAGGATTCTTTTCATCTATTTCTACATCCATGTATTTTGAATTATTTTTCTCATTAATTTTACCATTATATTTTTCATATTCTTCTTTAAATTTTAAAGCATCTGTTTCAATTACTTTTTTATCTTCTTTTATAAAAAGAAAATATATTAATAATCCTAATAATGCTAAAACTGCTAATGAAAAAGTTAATATAACTATCTTTTTCTTTTTACTCATCTTATTACCTTCTTTACATATATATTTTATAATATAACATAATCAAAGTCAAAAAAAGATATTAAATTTATTAATATCTAATTAATTTTATTATACTATAACGTAAATATTTAATAAGTGGAAATAATATAATTATAAAACTATATAATAAAAACAATAGAATTATTATTAATATAATATGAATAGATAAGAATAATTCTATACCAATTAAAAAATACAATATAATAGTAAAAATATTAAAAGCAATTAAAGATAATAGGAAAGCAAGAAAAACATTAAATAAATATTCTAGTACCACAATTAAGAAAATTCTACTCTTCTTAATTTTAAACAATTGTAAATATCCTAATTCTCTTTTTCTATAATATAAATCTAAATTTATTTGACTAGAAATAAATAAAATAGATATTAATGATATTACTATTAAAATTATTAAA
>CAYMEJ010000012.1:17100-29655 GCA_964389735.1 uncultured Muribaculaceae bacterium | reverse complement strand
AAATAAAGAAACTTGGACCATTAGAAAATATTTTAAAAATGCTTCCAGGAGCATCTAAAATGGGTCTTAATAATGTAAATATAGATCCTAAACAGTTAGCAAGAGTAGAAGCAATAATATTATCAATGACACCAAAAGAAAGAAGAAATCCTGATATTATAAAAGCAAGTAGAAAACAAAGAATAGCAAAAGGTTCAGGTACAAATGTACAAGATGTTAATAAATTATTAGATCAATTTGAAAATATGAAGAAAATGATGAAACAATTTACTAACGGAAACATGAAAATGCCATTCTAATAGGCAAATAAATAGTCCTCTTATCTGGTTAAGAATAATATAAACTAGATAGGAGGAATTTTTTATGTTTCAAAGAGACTGTTCACCAAATAGACCTACTAACGAAATAAATGCAGAGTTTAATGCTGAAAATATGAATATAGATATGGATATTGATTTTAATAATCAAATGCCTATGCAACAACCAATTGATCCAGGACAACCACCTATTATTGAACCAATGCAAGAAAGACAAGTACATAGAACTATTATGCATGATGTTAATCATGTATGCCCAATAAGAACTAAAATAATTAATCATCATATTTATAGACACCAATATAGACCAGCATACTCTTGTTGCGAAGAAAATGTATGTAGTAGTATTCAATGTGGATCTTGCTGCGACTTTAGAAGATAAATGTAAACATTTGTCTAATTTTTGTAAATCACTTGCACTTATACAAAATAACCTTTACTCTTAAAATAGAGGGAAGGGTGATACTGTGATTTATCCATCAATAGATAAAATACTTAACATAATAGACTCTAAATATAGACTAGTACATATAGTAAGTAAAAGAAGTAAAGAAATGACTAATACTGGTCATTATCAAATGCCAGAAAATAAATATGTATCAAAGAAAAATATAGGTAGAGCTCTAGAAGAAGTTTCAGAAGGTTTAATTACATTAAAGAAAGACTAAGAAATTTAGTCTTTTTTTGATATAATAAGAATAGGTGATAATATGAAAATATTAAAATATGTAAAACAAAAAGATGGTATTTATAAATTAGTATTAGATAACAATAAGAATGTCAAAATCCATGAAGATTTAATATTAAAATATAATCTATTAGTAAATAAAGAATTAACAGATGAATTATTAATTGAACTAGAACAAGAAAATCAAAAATATGATGTTTATAATATAGCAGTTAAATATATCAAAACAAAATTAAGAAGTATTAAAGAGATGTATGATTACTTAGAAAAAAAAGGAATAGCAAAAACTGATAGTAAACAATCAATTGATTTACTAATAAAACAAGGTTACTTAAATGATGAAATATATACTAAAGCATTAATAAATGATCGTATCAATATGAGCTATTATGGTCCTAATAAAATAAAAAAAGAATTAAATGATAAAGGTATATCAAAAGAATTAATAGAAAATTATATTGAAATATTTGATGAAGAACAACAATTAGAAAAAATTAACAAATTAGTAGAAAGACAATTGAAATCTAATAGAAATAAAAGTGGTAATATATTAAAAACTAAAATTCAAATATATTTAAATAATTTAGGTTATGATAATAAATTAATATTTGAAGTACTAAATAAAGTTGATTTAAATGATAAAGATTTATGTAAAAAAGAATATGATAAAATATATAAGAAATTAAGTTCTAAATATGAAGGTAAAGAACTTGAGTATAAGATAAAACAAAAAATGTATCAAAAAGGTTTTAATTTAAACGATTATGAAGAATAAAAAAAGATATTCAATTGAATATCTTTTACTTTGTTATTATTGATTATTTGCTTCTTTAGCACTACTCATTAAATTATCAATATAAGCATCATATTTTTTCTTTAATGATGTATCTTCCCATTTAATGTCATATTTTTCTCTTAATTTTACTAATGCAGTAACTTGAAGAGTGTTATCAGAAGTAGTATTATCTTTTGCTATTTCTTCAATAATATCATCTTTAACTTTCTTAAGTGCTGGTTTATCTTTTTGAGAAACCTTTAAAATAATATGGTAACCATATGAAGTTTTAACAGGTTCAGCAGAATATTTACCAACTTTTAATGCAACTGCAGCTTTTTCAAATTCATCAACCATTTTACCATGAGTAAATGTTCCTAAGTCTCCACCTTTTTTAGCAGAACCTTCATCATCAGAATTATCTTTAGCTAACTTAGCAAAATCTTCACCTTTATCTAATTTCTTAATAATATCTTTAGCTTTCTTTAATGCAGCAGCATCAGCAGCTTCTTTTTCAGCATCTGTCATACCATCTTTTGTTTCAGGTGATATTAAAATATGTTTAGCTTCAATATCTCCAAAAATAGTATCTTCATAAAAATCATTAATTTCTTTATCAGTAACTATTGATTTAGCATAATCTTCTAAAGCTTTAGTTCTTTTAAAATTAATTGCAAAATATTCTTCTAATTCAGCTCTTGTACTAAGACCTAATGAAGAACTTGCAGCTTCAAGTAATTTTGCTTCACTTCCATAAGATTGAATATAAGAATCGATTTGAGCTTGTACTTGTTCATCAATATCTTCCTTATCTTCTTTAGAATTATATTCTTTAGCTAATATTTCTTTATCAATCATATCAATTAAAGTACTAATAGCATATTTAGATTTTAATTCATCATATAATGTTTCAGCAGAAACATCGAAATCCTTAACAGTAACAACTGCATCTTGTCCATTTTTTAGTTTAGCTACGCCACAACCAGTAACTAATAAACAGGCAACCATTAAACTTAATAGTATTTTTTTCATTATTATGTCCTCCTTTAAAATACATAACTATATAATAACAAATCTAGTACTAAAATACAATAATTTAAGAAAATTTCACATAGTCTAGAACCTTTTTTTATATGTTTCCATAAAATAATATGAGTAATAGAAAAAAGGAGGAATCAATTATGGGTAATTGCGTATCAAGTTCTGCCATAGTTTTAGTATTATTTATTTTATTAGTAATTATTCTTGGTGCTTACATTTAACAAGGGAGGTGTTTTATATGTCATGCCCAAACACTAGTTGTTGTGAACCAAGACGTAATAATAGTGCTGTGATAATAATTGTATTATATATTTTAATAGCAATAATCATAGGATCATTTACGTCTTATTAATAATAAAAGGATTAGTATCACTAATCCTTTTTCCTTGCATAATAAACAAAAATATGGTATAATATGCACTATTAAGGAGATTATTATGGTAAAAACTAGTATTATTATTCCTATGTATAATTCAGAAAAAAGATTAGAAGAATGTTTAGATAGTGTAGAAAATCAATCATTAAAAGATATAGAAGTAATTGCCATTAATGATGGTTCTACAGATAGAACATTAGAAATAGTAGAATCATATCATGATAAATTACCTAATCTTACTGTTTTAAATAGTAAAAATTATGGAGCAGGTCATGCACGTAATATGGGATTGGATATTGCAAAAGGTGAATATATAAAATTTTTAGATTCAGATGATGAATTATCATCACCAATTATTTTAGAAAAATTATATGATATTGCTACTAGCACAGATTCTGATGTAATAGTAGGAAAATATTATACGCACCTAGGGAAAATTAATTTAAGTGGTGCTTATAACACTTTAGGAAGAGAAAAAAGTGGTTTAATTGATTTAGAAAAAGACAAAGATTATCCTTTTGAAGAAATGCCTGGAATAGGTGATAAATTCTTTAAAAGGTCACACATAAAAAATTTAAGATTTTCAGATACAAAATGGGAAGATTTAGCATTTACACCTGTACTTATGGCAGATGCAAAAAAACTATATTTTTTAAATGAAACTGTATATAATTATCGAATGAGATTAAACAATACATCAATAAGTGGTTGTGTATTTGCAAATGATGTTTTTGATTTTTTTAAAGTATTTAATAATTTAGAAGAAAATTTTAAGCAACGTGGAATTAAAGAAAAATATGATAAAGAATTATTAGGATTATTTTCAATGCATGGTCATTTTGATGCAACATATGTTCCTTTATGGGTAAATATGTCTATAAAAGAAAAATCAGATTTATTGAAATATTTTATTACGAAAATGGAAAATCATTATCCAAATTTTAGAGAAGATCCAATTGTTGATAAATATTACCAAACACATAAACCATTTAAGACTTTATTCGATGTGGCAGATAAATTATCAACTAAATCAAAAATAACAGTTAATAATGACAATATAGATACAGAAATAAATGATTTTATAAATAATAGTAAATCTTTAACAAAGAAAAGATAATTAAAAAGGATTAGAAATATCTAATCCTTTATTTGTGTCATAATATCTTCAAATTCAACTAATATATCTGAATTAAAAGAATTTCTTAATTTATCGTTTGAATACCTAGGAGTTAAATGAACATGAAAATGTTTTATTTCTTGACCATAACCATTATTTTGAACAATAGTTAAACCTTCACATCCTAATTTATCAACAAATATTTTATACATCAATTTTTCTATCTTTAATATATGATTCCAAGTATCTTCATCCATATCAATAATATCTACACAATGTTTCTTAGGAACAATTAATGAATCCCCATTAGTAGAAGGATTAATATCTAAAAATACCTTAACAATATCATCTTCATAAACAGTATAACTAGGAATATCTCCATCTATTATTTTACAAAATAAACAATCCATTTTATCATCTCCAACTTAATTGTAGCAAAAAAAATAAAATGCCAAAAGCATTTTATGTGAATATCTGCGAATATTCATAACTATTATGTAAAATAATATAAAATAATAATCAAATTGACAAAAATTAATTAAATTATATAATAAGAAGATATTTAAACAATATTTTTAAATGTAATATTTTACTATAAAAATAAAGAAAAAAGTGATAAAATTAGATAGGTGATTAATTATGAAATTAGAAATTAAAGATATAGATGTAATTACAAAAGATAAAAAAGAAATATTAAGAAATTTCAATTTATCTATAGGTAATGGTGAAATACATGTAATAATGGGACCAAATGGTACAGGTAAAAGTACTTTATCAAAAGTAATAATGGGAAGTAAAGATTATACTATAACAAATGGTGACATATTATTTGAAAATGAATCAATAAAAGACTTAGAAACAGATATAATAGCAAATAAAGGAATATTCTTAGCAATGCAAAATCCAATAAGTATAGAAGGAATATCTAATAGTGAATTTCTAAAAACAGCAGTATCTAATAAAAGACAAACTAAAGTAGGAATATACGAATTCATGAAAGATATGGAACAAGCTATGAATGATTTAGATATGGATCAAAAAATGATGCATAGATCAATAAATCAAGACTTTTCAGGTGGAGAAAGAAAGAAAAATGAAATTCTTCAAATGAAATTATTAAAACCATCTTTGTTGATATTAGATGAACTTGATTCAGGATTAGATGTAGATAACTTAAAAATAGTATGTAAAAATATTAATAATTATTTAAATGAAAACAAAGATGTATCAGTATTAATAATAACTCACTATCCAAAAATATTAGAATACTTAAAACCTAATTATGTTCATATAATGATGAATGGTAATATTGTAAAAACAGGAGATTTTAGTTTAGCAAAAGAATTAGAAAAGAATGGTTTTTCTATGTTTAATGAACTAAACCAAAATAATTAATATGAATAAATTAATAGTAGATGAATATTTAAAGATTAAAGAAAACAGTGACTTATTATTAAAAATAAATAAAGATGATTTAAACTTAGAAATAGATAAAGATATTGATGTAATAATTACAATGAATGAATCAAATACAAAGAATATTAATATATATATAAAAGAAAACAGTTCATTAACTTTAAACTTATTAATGATAGATGATTCAAGTAATATAATAGTTAACTTAGATGGAGAAAACTCTAAATTACAACTTCATTATAGTAGTATCAATTATAATAAGCAAAATTATAAAATAACAGTAAATCATAATAAATCAAAAACAATTAGTAATATAATTAATCATGGTATAAGTGTAGAAGGTAATAAAATAATATTTGATGTTAATGGAGTTATTCCTAAAACAAGTGAAGAATGTATATGTAATCAAGACAATAAAATCATTAATATTAAAGATAGTGAATCAATAATTAAACCTAATTTATATATTGATAACTATAACGTTGAAGCAAATCATCAAGCATACATAGGAAACTTTAAAAAAGATGATATGTTCTATTTAATGAGTAGAGGAATAAATAAAAAAGATTGCAGATTCTTATTATTAAAATCATTCTTATTAAATAAAATGAATTTAAATGAAGAAATAGAAAGTAAATATATAGAAGAGATTTATAAAATATAACAAAAGGAGGTGTTTTAAATGAATAGAGAAGATTTTAAAATACTAGATACTGGAATTATATACTTTGATAATGGTGCTACTACATTGAAACCAAAACAAGTAGTAGATAAAATAGTAGATTATTATACAAATTATACTGCTAATGCTCATAGAGGTGACTATAATAATAGTCTAAGAGTAGATGAAGAGTATGAAGGTGTAAGAACTAAAGTAAAGAAACTTATTAATTGTAAAAAAACAAGTGAAGTAGTATTTACAAGTGGTACAACAGATTCAATTAATATAATTACAAATGGATTTATGAAAAACTATTTACATAAAGGTGATGAAGTATTATTAACTAAAGCAGAACATGCTTCTAATATATTACCTTGGCAAGAATTAGAAAAAGAAATAGGAATAATTGTTAAATTCATTCCATTAGAAGAAAATAATACATTAAGTATAAATAAAGTAAAAGAATATATAAATAAAAATACTAAAGTAATTTCTTTAGCACACATCACTAATGTTTTAGGAGATGTAAGACCAATTAAAGAAATAGGAGAAGTTTGTAGAGAAAATAATATTATATTTGTAGTAGATGGTGCCCAAAGTGTTCCACATATTAAAATTGATGTAATAGATATGAATATAGATTTCTTAGCATTCTCAGCACATAAAATGTTAGGACCTACAGGAGTAGGAGTTTTATACGGAAGACTTGAATTACTAAATAAAATAAAACCAACTACTTTAGGGGGTGGAATGAATGCTAATTTTGAAAGTGATGGAACTATAGAATATAAAGAATTACCATCAAGATTAGAAGCAGGAACACCTAATATTGCAGGAGTAATTGGATTTGGTAAAGCAATAGATTATTTACTTGATATAGGAATGAATAACATTGAACAATATGAAAAAGAATTAAGAAAATATCTATTAGATAAATTAAGTAAAATAAAAAATATTACTATTTATAATAAAGATATTGAATCAACTACAATAGCATTTAATATAGATAAAATATTTTCACAAGATACAGCAGTATATTTAAATCATTATAATATATGTGTAAGAGCAGGAAATCACTGTGCAAAAATATTAAAAGATGAACTAAATGTAAAAAATACTTGTAGAATTAGTCTTTACTTATATAATACAAAAGAAGAAATAGATAAATTAATAGAAGTACTAAATAAACAAGAAGATATATTTAAAATAATAATATAAAGAAGGTATAATATGGATCCAATAGTAAGAAGAGAAATAATACTAGATAATTATGAAAATCCTATGAATAAACATTTAAGTGATGATGATAATTATATTAAAATTAATACTAATAATGAATCATGTATAGATAATTTAGACATTATGTACAAGATAAGGGATAATAAAATAGAAGATATATGCTTTGATGGAGAAGCATGTGCAATATCAACTTCAGCAACATCAATAATGATTAAAACTATGATAGGAAAAACTATTGATGAAGCTAAAGTGATAGTAGATAATTATGAAAAAATGATTAATGAAGAGGAATATGATAAAGAACTATTAGGAGAATTAAATGTATATGATGAAATATATAAACAACCTAATAGAAAAAAATGTGCATTATTACCATTTGAATCAATAAAAAAAGTAATGTAGAAAGAAGGTGACTTTAATGGAAATAAAAGGATTAAATATTCAAAATATAAAAGAAATATCCAAAATAAAAAAAGAAGATAAAGAAATTACTGATTATAGATTAAAAAGTTTTGAATTATTTAATAAATTAGAGTTACCAAACTTTGGACCCTCAGCAAATATTAATTTTGATGAGATTATTTATTATAAGACAAGAACAGAAGAAGATATTAAAGATAGTTGGGATAAAATAAATCAACATGTTAAAGAAGAATTTAGTGAACTTGGAGTAATTGAAAGTGAAAAACACCTTGATGGTATGGGAGTTCAATATGAAAGTGAAGTAATATACCATAATATGTTAGAAGAATTAAAAAAGAAAAATATTATATTTACTTCTATAGAAGATGCTTTAAAAAACCATTATGAAATAGCAAAAAAATATTTTGGTAAAATAGTATCCAATGCTGATAATAAATTTGCAGCACTTAATTCAAGTGTATTCTCGGGAGGAAGTTTTATTTATATTCCACCATATACAAAATTAGATAGACCATTACAAAGCTATTTTAGAATTAGCAGTAAGAATATGGGTCAATTCGAAAGAACCCTAATAATAGTCGATCATGATAGTGATTTACATTATATTGAAGGATGTACAGCACCCAACTATAGTGAATCATCTTTACATGCTGCAGTAGTAGAAATATATGTTGGTGAAAACAGTAAATGTAGGTATACAACTATTCAAAATTGGGCAAAAAATGTAAATAATTTAGTAACAAAAAGAGCACTCGTAGATACAAATGGAACAATGGAATGGATAGATGGAAACATTGGTTCAAATGTAACAATGAAGTATCCTGCATGTATCCTAAAAGGAGATAATTCAAATGGAACATGTATTACTATTTCTGTAGCAAGTTCTAATCAACAACAAGATACAGGTGCAAGAATGATCCATATAGGAAAAAATACAAAGAGTAATATAGTATCCAAATCAATTGCAAAAAATGGTGGAAATGCAACTTATAGAGGAAAAGTAGAAATAAAGAAATCTGCAACAAATTCTGAATCAATGATTAAATGTGATACTCTAATATTAGACGATATATCTAAAAGTGATACAATTCCAACTAATATTTGTGGTAATACAACTAGCAATATTGAACATGAAGCAACAATATCAAAAATTAGTGAAGAAAATTTGTTCTACTTAATGAGTAGGGGAATAAATGAAGAAAAAGCTATGGAATTAATAGTATTAGGATTCATAGATAAGTTTAGAGAAGAACTTCCGATGGAATATGCAGTAGAATTAAATCAACTTTTAAAAAGAAATTTATAAAACTTATAAACTTATTTTTTAAAATATAGTGGTTAAAATAATAAAAGAAATTATTATAGTAATTTCTTTTTTTTATAGGCAAAAAAACACTATAAAATTTAAAAATAGCAATTTGTACTACATAAAACAATGATATATCATACTAACACGAAAGGAGGAAAAACCATGTTGAATCAAATAGTATTAGTAGGAAGATTAGTAAGATCTCCTGAATTAAATTCTACAGAAAGTGGAAAAAAAGTAACAACAATAACTCTAGCAGTACCAAGAAGTTATAAAAACACATCTGGTGAATATGATACTGATTTTATAGATTGTATTCTTTGGGATGGAGTAGCAACATCTACAACTGAATATTGTAATAAAGGTGATATTATAGGTGTAAAGGGAAGAATACAAAGTAGAATAGTAGAAAAAGATGATAACAAGAAATATTTAACAGAAATAATTGCAGAAAAAGTAACATTTCTAACTAATAAAAAGACAGATGAATAAAATAAAGTTACAACTATCATAATTTAATATGCATATAACTGCTGGTATGCATAGAAGAAGATTTATATCTTCTTTTTGATTAAATTATAAGTTCCTTTTTAGTTAACTTTAAAGTTTTATACCAGAGTGCTATCTATAATAAAGTTAACTAAAAAGAAACGAAGGTGATAAAGTGTTATTACTAGGAGATAGAATAAAAAAATTAAGAAAAGAAAAAGGTCTAACTCAAGAACAACTAGGAAAATTAGTTAATGTAACAAAAGTTAGTATTTGTGGTTATGAAAAAGGTGAAAGAATACCAACATTAGATACACTTATGGACTTAGCTAATGTATTAAAAGTAGAAGTAAATTATTTACTAGGTGGAGAATATTGTATAGGAGAAAGAGAAGCAAGCTATGGTGTTAATATGGCACGAGATGAGATAGAATTCATAATGGAATTAAGAAATCATAGAAAACTATATAAGAAGTCAATGAAAGATCCAAAAAGAACAATTGAATTAATAGAAAAGAAATTAGGATAATGTATGTACAAAATCCTATTTTTTTTATATAATGTACATAGAATAAAGGGGTGATATCATGACAATCAATGATATTATAAATAAAAAAAGAAAAGGTTTAGAACTTACAAAAGATGAAATTAACTATGCATTTATGGGATTTTTAGATAATAGAATTCCAGATTATCAAATGAGTTCCTTACTAATGGCAATATGTATAAATGGAATGACAGATGAAGAAACTTTTGAATTAACAGATATATTTATAAAAAGTGGAGAAAGATTAGATTTAAGTTCTATAAAGGGTGTAAAAGTAGATAAACATTCAACTGGTGGAGTAGGAGATAAAACTACATTAGTAATTGGAGCAATAGTAGCATCATTAGGTGTTAAAGTTCCAAAAATGAGTGGTAGAGGATTAGGACATACAGGTGGAACAATAGATAAATTGGAAAGTATACCAGGATTTAGAACTGCATTATCAAAAGAAGATTTTATTGGACAAGTAAATTCAGTAGGATTTGCAGTAACTAGTCAAACAGGTAATCTAGCACCATTAGATAAAAAAGTATATGCTTTAAGAGATGTAACAGGAACAGTAGAATCAATTCCATTAATTGCATCAAGTATCATGAGTAAAAAAATTGCAAGTGGTGCTGATAAAATAATGATAGATATAAAAGTAGGTAATGGTTCTTTATTAAAAAATGGAGAAGAAGCTGCTAAATTATCAGAATTAATGAAGAAAATAGGTAAAAAATATGCTAGAGAAGTAGAAACAATGATTACATATATGGATATACCTCTAGGAACATCAATAGGTAATAGTTTAGAAATAATAGAAGTAATGAAAATATTAAAAGGTGAAGAAAATAACTACTTAGTAGCACTTTGTCATGCCTTAGCAAGTAAAATGGTTTCAATGGGTAAAGGAATAGAAATAGAAGAAGCTTCAAGACTTGTAAAAGAATCTATAACAAACGGACAAGCATTTGCAAAATTTGTTGAATTCGTAAAAGCACAAGGTGGAGACCTATCTAAAATAGAAATATCAAATGTTACAAAAGATATCATTTCAAGAACAGAAGGACATATTGTAAATATGGATGCTTATAAATTTGGAAAGTTATCCCTAGATTTAGGCGGAGGAAGAGTAGTAAAAGAAGATTATATAGATCCTAAAGTAGGAATAGTATTAAAGAAAAAAATAGGTGACGACGTTAAAATAGGTGATGTACTATGTACATTATATATTGGTGATAAATCAAGAAACACTAATGAAGATGTAGAAAGTTATTACACTTTTGAAAATGTAAAAAAGAAAGATGAAATCTTAATATAAGATTCATCTTATTTTTTTGCAATATATTCATCATACGTAATACCATTATTATAGATATATTTTGCTGCATCATTACCTACATATCTATAATGCCAGCTCTCATATGAATAACCTGTAATATCCTCTCTATTTTCAGGATACCTTAATATAAAACCATACTTATATGAATTATTAATTAACCATTTATATTCTTCTGTTTTACTAAACTTTGTATAATTAATTTTTTCATTATCAACATCTACTGCTAAACCAGTTTGATGTTCAGAATAACCAGCTCTAGCAGAATAAGTATCTGCTTTTTCTATACCATCTTTTTTTGAGTAATTTGTATATAATCCATTTTGGTATTCATAACTTCTATAAGTAGAAACTGCTCTAATTGTATATCCAAGATTTTTAGCATCCTCCGCCATCTTTTCAAAAGCTTTAGCAGCAACATCAACAAGTACTTTACTACCATTAGAATATTCTCTATTTATCTCAACTAAATTATTAGGAATATAATCACTCTTTAAATAATTATATTTATTAACTAAAATATCTATAGAATTATAATTTGTAACTTCTTTAGTATTTTCATAAAACTTATAATCTAAACCAATATTAACTTTTGTTATAACATCTATAACATCAAAGTCAGGGTTACTATTTTTATAATTAATATATCGATCAATTAAATCAAAATTAAAATAATTTATCCTTTCATTTACCATATCTAATTTCTTTAATTTAGACAAAGTAACAGCATCATATTTGCTTTTTTTATTTTCTTTATCACCTGTATTATTAATATCAATATTAATATATATTAATACTGATAATAAAATAATAATTATAATAGATAAACTTATAAT
>CAYMEJ010000012.1:14085-17000 GCA_964389735.1 uncultured Muribaculaceae bacterium | reverse complement strand
TAATATATATTAATACTGATAATAAAATAATAATTATAATAGATAAACTTATAATAATTTTTTTCATTTAATCACCTAATAAATATTATATATAAAATAAATTAATATTACAAATTAATAATAATGATATAAATAAATACATATTAATTAATGAGGTGTTATATGAAAAAAATATTAGTAATAATATTAGTAATTACAATGTTTACTCCAATAAATTTAAAGGCAGAGGAGTTAATTCCTAATGCTAAACAAGGATTACTAATGGAAATTTCAACAGGAGAAATAGTATTTGAAAAAAATATTCATGAACGAGTAGCAGTAGCATCCATGACTAAAATGATGTCACAAATAATAATATTAGAAAATATTGAAAAAGGTAATATTAAGTGGAATCAAAAAATAAAAGTAAGTAGTAATGCAGCTGGTTTTGGAGGATCACAAATATATTTGCAACCAAATGAAGTGATGACAGTAAAAGACTTGTTTAAAGGTGTATCAATGGCAAGTGCTAATGATGCTACAGTAGCTCTAGCAGAAACAATAGCAGGAACGGAAGAAGAATTTGTAAAACAGATGAATCAAAAGGCAAAAGAATATGAATTAAAAAATACTAACTTTATGAATTCAACTGGATTAGACGAAGAAAATCATTATTCTAGTGCATATGATATGGGAGTAATAGCAAGAAAATTATTAGAACATGAACAAATATTAGAATACTCTTCTTTATATGAAGATTATTTAAGAGTGGATACACCAAATAAGTTTTGGTTAGTAAATACTAATAAATTAGTAAGACTATATGAAGGAGCAGATGGATTAAAAACAGGGCACACAGATGCAGCCAAGTACTGTATGGCAGTAACTGCAAAAAGAAATAATATGCGTTTACTTGCAATAGTATTAGGAGAAGAAACTGCAAAAGTAAGAAATGAAGAAACTACTAATTTATTAGATTATGGATTTAATATGTATAAAATAAAATTAATACATAAGAAAGATGAAATAATAGATAAGATAAATATAGAAAAAGCCAATGAAAAAGAAATAAAAATATATCCAAAAAAAGATATAACTATATTAGAAAAGAAAACGGATGTAAATAAAAAATATGATACAAAAATAGAAATAGATGAATTATCATTACCATTAAAAGAAAAGGAAAAAGTAGGAAAAATAACAATATTAAATGAAAATAAACCGATCAAAGAAATAGATTTAATAGTAAAGGAAAATATAAAGAAAAATAATTTTATAACATTATATCTTCACTTATTACAAGATATAATTACAGGATAAAAAAATAGAAGATTTCTCTTCTATTTTATTATTTCATAATGTCCATTATTAACTTTAACAGTAAATGTTAAGAAATTACTACCATTACCGGCAATATCATAAAATTTAACTTTATAAGTAATTAAATCATTATTTACATTAGCACTTCTATCAAAAAACCAAGTAGGCTCACTTTTACCATAGTAAATATTTCCTTTCCAAGTTTCCCTACGTGTTGCAACCCTATAAGTAAATAATAAATCATTCTTATAAACTTCAAATCTAGCTATTCCATATTCATCTGTCATACCAGAAAAATCTATTCTAAGTACATTAGTTCCATCTAAATTAAATGTAGAACCTGTAATAGTAGTAGGCAATGTAGGAGGAGTACTATTAATTTTACCTGTTACTAAGTAATTTTTATAACAATTATAAAAACCACTTAAATTATTAGAAGTACTAATATATGAATTCCCAGATACCATTATTATGTTATCAACGTAAGGTTTAACTGTTTCAGTTTGTGATACCAAAGTTTTAGTAAAAGTAGGTGAAGTATATTCAACATAATCATTTTCATCAGGAGTACCACTATAACCCTTAAATATTTCTGCATTACTCCATAACTGTATTTTCTTATTAGCATTATTAATAGCATTTCTATATGCTTGAGTCCATGTTGCTAACTTATCTAAAGTCATACCAGTAGCACCAATACTATCTTGAGGGGCTAATATATCATTACTTCTAAAATTAGTATTGTTTATTACGCCTTTCCAAAAATTAGAAAAGTTAATAGCATTATGTGTATTCCAAGTAGCTTCTTCCTTAATATTAACATAAGGTGAAAGCATAATTAGTAAATCTGGATTAACACTACGTACACCACTAATTACCGCATTTAATACTGAAGAAACATTATCAATACAATCATTTACTTCATCAGTATCAAAACTATCTGAATTAGATAATTCTGGTGGGAAATAAGCACCGATTATTTGATTGCTATATTTATCTTTAAAATGATTATAAGCTTCTCTAAAAAAGTCTATAGTTTTAGGAACCATTCCCATCCATCTTGATTTATCACTAGCACTACAAAATCTTAAATTAGAATAATCTAAATCAGTACCTATTGACATAATAACCTTAATATTAGCAAGCTTTGCTTGATTAAGTATTATATCAACTGAATTATAATACATATTATTACCTAATTCACTAGGATAAAAAGTATTCCAATAATCAGTACCACGTTCTTTAACAGCGATTTCTCCAATTATTAAATATTTAATTCCTAATTCTTTCCATTCTTTTCTTTCTTGTACCCAATCTGCTTCAGTATAATCATGTGCAACACCAGGAGTAACAAATGTACCATTAATAGGAGATAAATCTTCAGTTTTTGTTATTGTATCGTTAACTATTTTATCATATGTTTGATCATTAACTGTAACACCAACTGAAGGTACAACATTAGTATTAGGAATAACTACCTTATTTTTATTATTATTGTTATTAGGCACAACTGGATCAACAGGTTTAGCCGGATCAACTGGAACAGTTGGTTCAACAGGAACAACTGGATCAACAGGTTCAATAGGTTCAATAGGATCAGTACTATCATCTATTTT
>CAYMEJ010000012.1:274-13985 GCA_964389735.1 uncultured Muribaculaceae bacterium | reverse complement strand
CAACTGGATCAACAGGTTCAATAGGTTCAATAGGATCAGTACTATCATCTATTTTAATAATCTTATTTTCATTGCTTTTATTCTTTTTAGTATTACTACTATTTATATATATACCAGTAGAAATAGATAATACTCCAACAATAATCAAAGTAACAATAATTAAATATTTCTTTTTCAAAATAGCACCTCCTATCCCTTATACATTAATATTATCACACTATTAAAATTAATATATATATAAAATAATCAGTTTACATATAATTTGTCATGAAAAAAATTGACTAAACTTGCCTAATATCTTTGATAAAACCACCCTTTTAATGATATAATTTATATATAGTATGAGAGGATGTGCCATATGAATAATAAAATAACAGATTTTTTAAACAAATTTAAAGAGGTTACTGAATATTATGAAAACTTAGTAGAAAAAACTAAAGAGCATGAATATGTAGGTATAACTAACGAATGGCTTATAGATAATTATTATTTATTAGTGGAACATAAAATAAATATTGTTAATGATAAAAAGAACTTATTAAAGAAATTAAAAAAATCAGACAAAATATTTTATACAGTATATAATATAGCAGCAAAAAATAATTATAATATTAATTTCAAAATATTAACTACTGAACTAAATAATTATCAAAAAGAGCATAATGAATATTTCTCATATAAAGAAATAGAAATAATACCAACTTTATTATCTATGATATATATGGATAAGATAATAGAAATATGTGAAATAGAAGCAACTAGATTAAAAGAAAAAAATGAAGTAACAGAAATAATTAAAAAGAATAAAGATAATAGATTAAGAATAGAAGATTTCATAGAAGAAGGATTTGATATTGATATTAAACCTAATTATGTATTTGAAATAAATAATCAATTAAAAGAATTAGGAATTCAAGCAAATTCAGTATTTAAAAACTTAAATAAAATTTTAGAAGAAAAGAAAATAAATATAAAAGATGTTTTAAATAATGAATATCAAAAAAGAATAGAAACAAATGTATTGATATCAAATATTTTTAATGATCTAAAAGAATTCTTTGAATTTGATCAAGAAGATTTATATGAAAAAATAAGTAAATGTGAAAAATGTTTAATGCAAGATTCAACATATAATAAAATGACTATTGAAACTAAAACATTGTATAGAAAACAAATATTAAAGTTAGCAAAAAAAGAGAAAATAACTGAAAATACTTATATAGATAAATTAATTAAACAAGCAGAAAGACAAGATAAACATATAGGAGAATTACTATTTAAAAGGAAGAGTAATAAGCTAAATGCAATCGTATATATATCAAGCATTATAATATTAAGTGTTCTACTTACTTTATTCCTATCTCAATATTTTATTGATTTTCAAGTATTAGGTTTCATTATTCTATTAATACCAGTAATGCAATTAGTAATTCAAATATTAAATCAAATACTTACATCTATTGTTAAACCTAAACCATTACCTAAAATGGACTTTACTAAAGGAATACCAAAAGAAGATGCTACAATGGTAGTAATACCAACAATAGTAGCAACAACAGAAAAAGTAAAAGAAATGTTTGATACATTAGAAACATATTACTTAGTAAATAAAACTAATAATTTATATTTTACTCTTTTGGGAGATGTAAAAGCATATGATAAAGAAGTATATCCATTAGATGAACAGATAAGTAAATTTGGTGTAGAGTATGCTAATAAACTAAATCATAAATATAAGAAGAATATATTCCAATTTGTTTATAGAAGAAGAATATGGAATGAAAAAGAAAATTGTTATTTAGGATATGAAAGAAAAAGAGGAGCACTTCTACAATTTAATAAATTACTATTAAAACAAATGAGTCTAAAAGATCAAGTAAAGAACTATAATGTTCATACTTTTGATGATTTTGATGTAGATATTAAATATGTAATAACACTAGATACGGATACTAAATTAGTACTTAATACAGCATTGAACCTAGTAGGTGCAATGTCACATCCATTAAATAAACCAATATTAAATAAAAATAGAACAAGAGTAATAAAAGGGTATGCATTAATGCAACCAAGAGTAAGTGTTGATATAGAAGCAACTAATAAATCATTATATTCACAAATATTTGCAGGAATAGGTGGATTCGATACTTATGGAGCAATAGTACCCAATATTCAACAAGATTTATTTAATGAAGGAAGCTTTGTTGGAAAAGGTATATATGATTTAAGAACATTTGACGAATTATTATATAAAAAATTCCCAGATAATTTAATATTAAGCCATGACTTATTAGAAGGTAATTATTTAAGATGTGGTTATGTTTCAGATATTGAATTAATAGATGATTTTCCATCTAAGTTCTTAACAGATATAACTAGACATCATAGATGGGCTAGAGGAGATGCTCAAATAATAGAATGGGTTTCTTCCAAGGTTAGAAACTATGATGGAAATAGAATAAAAAACCCTATCAGTGTATTAGGAAAATGGAAAACATTAGATAATATTTTAAGAATGTTCTTATATCCATCAATGTTATTAATAATCTTATTAAGTTTAACTATTAGTAAAAATCCAATAATATGGTTATTATTTATCATCTTAGAAATAGCACTACCAATAATATTCTTCCTAAAATCAAAAATATATTCTAAAAAAGAAGATAAGAAAACTATTTATTATAATGATCTAATGTTTGGAGGTAAATCTCTTATATTAAGATCAATAATAGTATTTGCATCAATTCCATATTATTCAAAATTATATATGGATGCATTCTTTAGAAGTATCTATAGAATGACTATAAGTAAAAAGAACTTATTAAATTGGATTACTGCTGAGGAAGTAGAAAAAACAGTAAAATCTGATTTAAAGAGTTATATTAAAAACTTTACATTCAACTTAATAATTGCAGGATTACTAATAATATATGGAATTATTAAGTTAAATATTATTCCATTAGTAATTGCATTATTCTTTATAATTGCACCATTTATATTACATCGTGTAAGTAAAGATATTGATCATAATAAAATGGAATTAAATCAAGAAGAACAAAACGATGTAACTGAACTAGCATACTCAACTTGGAAGTTCTTTGAAGATAATTTAAGACCTGAATTTAATTACTTAATACCTGATAATTATCAAGAAAATAGGGAATTAAAATTGGATAGAAGAACATCTCCTACAAATATAGGATTCTCATTAACTAGTATTATAAGTGCATATAATTTAGAATTTATTACTAGAAAAACTGCAGTTAGATTAATAAGTAATGTTATAAAAACAGTTGAATCACTAGAAAAATGGAATGGGCATTTATATAACTGGTATAACATTGAAACAAGAGAAGTAATGTATCCATACTTTGTATCAACAGTAGATTCAGGAAATTTTGTAGCATCATTAATAGTAGTAGAACAATTCTTAATTGAAGAAGATGAAATTGATTTAGCACAAAAGGTAAATAAATTAATTGCTCACACTAATTTTAAAAAATTATATTCAGATAAAGATGTATTTAGTATTGGATACGATGGAACAGATGCAAAATTATCTATATATAATTATAATAAGTTTGCTAGTGAAAGTAGATTAACTAGTTATTTAGCAATAGCAAAAGGTGATGTACCAAGTAAGCATTGGTTCTGTCTTGATAAATCATTAACAACACATAATAGATATAAAGGACTAATATCTTGGTCAGGGACTTCATTCGAATACTATATGCCTTTCATATTCATGAAGAATTATAGTAATACTTTATTAGATGAAAGTTATAAATTTGCACACTACTGTCAAAAAGAATTTATTGAATCAGTAGATAAAAAACTACCATGGGGTATATCAGAATCAGCATATGCAGAACTTGATAATTCACAAAACTATAAATATAAAACTTTTGCAACACCATACCTAAAAGCAAAAGAAGATAAAGAAAATAGAATTGTAATCTCACCATATGCATCATTAATGGCTATGGAACTATTCCCAACAGATGTATATGAAAATGTTATTAAATTAAAGAACTTAGATATGTATGGAGAATATGGATTCTATGAATCATATGATTATGATAATAAAGGAATAGTAAAAGCATACTTCTCACATCATCAAGGAATGATTTTAGCAAGTTTAGCAAATTATTTAAAACATGGAATAATACAAAACTATTTCCATAAAGATGTATCTATAAGAACATTTGATATTTTAATGAAAGAAAAAGTTCAAGTAAAAACAAGCATAGATATGAAAATGGCAAAATATAAAAAATATAATTATGAAAAAGAACAAATAGAAAATGATATTAGAACATATAATTATATTTCAGATATGCCAGAAGTATCAGTATTATCAAATAAAAAATATTCAGTATTAATGAATGATAGAGGAAGTTCATTTAGTAGATATAGAACATTACAGTTAAATAGATATAGAAAAATAACTGAACAAGACTATGGAATATTTATGTATATAAAAGACTTAAATACTGATAAAGTATGGTCTAATACATATGCACCTATGAATGTTAAACCAGAAAAATATGAAGTAATATTTGCATCAGATAAAATAAAATACATAAGAAAAGATAAAGATATTACAACTAAAACAGAAGTAATTGTAACTGCAAATCATCATGCAGAAATTAGAAAGATAACATTTACAAATGAATCAAGTGAACAAAAAATATTAGAACTTACTACTTATACAGAACCAATATTATCAGAAAATACTGATGATGTAAGTCATAGATTATTCAATAATATGTTCCTAAAGAGTGAATATGATAATGAAACAAACTCATTAATAATGATAAGAAAAACAAGAAATGATTCTAACATTAATAGTTATATGATTAATAGATTAGTAATAGATAATCCAGTTGAAGAATATCAATATGAAACTGATAGATTAAACTTTATTGGAAGAAATAATACTACTATGAATCCTTATGCGTTAAATAAAGAACTATCTAATCAAGTAGGAACAAACCTAGAACCAGTAATGAGTTTAAGAAATGTAATAGTAGTAGAACCAAATAAAGAAACATCAGTATACTTAATAAACGGATTTGGTAGAAGTAGAGAACAATTAATGGATATTATAAATTCATATAATGATGAAAAAAGTATTAAAACAGCATTTGAAGTAGCTAATCTATCAAGTGTAATAAATACTAAGAATTTAAATATTACTGGTGAAGATATGAGACTATTTAATATAATGTTAAATTACTTATATCAAACTACTAAGATATCAGTAACTGATGAAAGAAATGAATTATTAAAGAAAAATGCCTTAGCACAAAATGGTTTATGGAAATTTGGAGTAAGTGGAGATAGACCAATCGTACTAATTAATATTCATGATATTAGTGATATCAATTTTGTAAGAGAAATATTAAAAGCATTTGAATACTATAAAAATATATCTATATTTGTAGATATAATAATAATTAATAGTGAAAATGAAGAATATGCAGGAATTATTAAAAAAGAAGTAGAAGATGAAAAATATAGAATTTATACACTTAATAATTTCTCACATACTCCAGGAAGTATTACTTTAATAGATCAAAATGATATTAATGAAGAAGAAATGTCATTATTAAATATAGTACCAAGACTTAAATTTGATACAAATAATAATAAATCATTAAAAGAAAACATCGAAGACTTACAAAAAAATAATAAGATAACTATGTTTACTGTAGCAAAACCTGAAACAAATATAGAAATGAAACAAGATATTAAAGAATTAAAATATTATAATAATTATGGTGGATTTATAAATAATGGTAAAGAATACAAAATTATTAATAAAAACACACCAACTCCATGGACAAATGTTATTGCTAATAAGAATTTTGGTACAGTAATTACTAACAATGGATGTGGATTTACATATTGTTATAATAGCGGTGAATACAAGATTACATCATGGACAAATGATACAGTACTCAATGATAAGTCAGAAGGTATAAAGATAAATGGAAAAGTATTTGATCCAAGTGAATGTATACATGGATTTGGATACTCAATATTATCATCTGAATCAGAAGACTTAGAAAAACAATTAACAGAATTTGTTGCATTAGAAGACAATGTAAAAATATTTATGTTTAAAGTAAAGAATAAACTTAAGAAAGCACAAAAAATTAATTTTGATTTCTGGATTAATCCTACATTTGGTAATTTTGAAGAAAAAACAAGTAGACATATTTTAGCAGAATATATAAATAATGATAACTACTTAAAATTAAGAAATGTTTATAGTATTAATTTTAGTAATATAACAGTATTCATGTCATCAAGTGAAAAATTAACTGGTGCTACAACAAATAAAATATTAGTTAAGTCAGTTGATACAAAGATTGAATTAGATTCAAATGAAGAAAAAACTATTATATTTACTATGGGATGTAGTGATAATGAAAAAGAAAACTTAGAATTAATTAAGAAATATAACAATGTAAATAATGCTACAAAGGAACTTAATAAAGTAAAAGAATACTGGAATAAAACTTTAAATACTATTGAAGTAGAAACTCCAGATGACAGTCTTAACTATGTTTTAAATGGTTGGTATTTATATCAAACATTGTCATCAAGAATAATGGCAAAAGCAGGATTCTATCAAGTAAGTGGTGCCTTTGGATATAGAGATCAATTACAAGATTCAATGAATATTTCATACATAAAACCTGACTTTACAAGAGAACAAATAATAAGAAATGCAAAACATCAATTTGTAGAAGGAGATGTTCTACATTGGTGGCATGAAGGAAATAGATTTGGTTTAAGGTCAAGATATAAAGATGATTACTTATGGTTACCTTATGCAACAATAGAATATATAAATGCAACAAATGATACAAGCATATTAAAAGAACAAATTCCTTTTGTAACAGGAGATTTATTAAAAGAAGAAGAACATGAAAAAGGATTAGTATTTGGATATACAGAAGAAACTAAATCATTATTAGAACACTGTATTTTATCAATACAATTATCAATGAATTCATTAGGTAAACACAAAATACCTCTAATGGGTGGTGGAGACTGGAACGATGGAATGAATAAAGTTGGTATTAAAGGTAAAGGTGAAAGTGTTTGGCTTGGATTCTTCTTATATGATGTAATTGATAAATTTATTAATCTTGTTAAAGATAAGAACATAAAGGTTAAAACAAAAGAATATATAGAATTTAATAATAAATTAAAAGAATCATTAAACAAAAATACTTGGGATGGAGAATACTATTTAAGAGCATTCTTCGATAATGGTAATAAATTAGGTTCACATGAAAATGATGAATGTAAGATAGATTTAATATCACAAAGTTTCTCAATATTAAGTGGAGTAATTGAAGAAGATAGAATAGAATCAGTTATTGATTCAGTAGAAAAGAAATTAGTTGATAAAGATAATAATATTATTAAATTATTAACACCTGCATTCTCTAAATCGAGTGATAATCCAGGATATATTATGAATTATCCAAAAGGTATAAGAGAAAATGGTGGTCAATATACACATGCTACATCATGGTATATAATGGCACTTATTAAAGCTGGTAAAATTGATAAAGCATATGAATATTATCAAATGATAAATCCAATTAATAGAACATCTAATAAAAAGGATACTGATAAATATAAAACAGAACCTTATGTAATAGCAGCAGATATATATTCATCTACTAAATATCCAGGTCGTGGTGGATGGACATGGTATACTGGTAGTGCAGGATGGTATTATAAGGTTGGTATAAAAGAAATATTAGGATTCAATAAACAAGGTGATAAATTAATAATTAAACCTAATGTTCCAACTACTTGGAAAAACTTTAATATTAAATACAATTATATGGATACAACATATAATATTGAAGTAATATTTGGAAATAAAGAAGAACTAGTAGTAGACAAAAAAGTAGAAAAAAATAACTATATAAGTCTAATAAATGATACTAAAAAACATAATGTAAAGGTATATATAAAAAGGGTGTAATATGATTAAATTTGATTTTTCAACGTACATGGACAAGTATATAGATGAAAGCAAACTAGAAGAATTATCCAAAAGAAAAGAAGAAATAAAAGAAAAATTATATTCTTCTAATATGTCTGGATGGTTAGATATTAATAATATAATATCAGAAGAAGAATTTAATAAGATTAAAGACTTAAAAGATTTAGTAGAAAAAACTTCAGATGTATTTATTGTTATTGGAATAGGTGGATCTTATATGGGAAGCTATTCAATAAAAGAAATATATACTCCATACTTCAACAATAATCCTAAAGTAGAAGTAATATATGCAGGTAATAACTTATCAAGTAAATATATTAAAGAGTTAATTGAGTACATAAAAGACAAAGAAGTCACTATAAATGTGATTTCTAAGTCTGGTACTACTATGGAACCAAATATTATATATGATATCTTAAAAGAAGAATTAAAAAAGAAATATAATGAAACAGAGTTAAGAAAAAGAATTATTATTACTACAGATAAAGAAAATGGTAGTCTAAGAGAAGAAGTTAATAAAGAAGGATATACATCATTTATAGTAC
Source organism: uncultured Muribaculaceae bacterium (assembly GCA_964389735.1). Taxonomy (GTDB): domain Bacteria; phylum Bacillota_I; class Bacilli_A; order RF39; family UBA660; genus JAQUVS01. The sequence continues at coordinate 5,402 of CAYMEJ010000012.1, read as the reverse complement.
CAAACAATATAGGTGGTAGATATTCAGTATTAACAGCAGTTGGATTATTACCTTTAGCAATATCTGAAATAAACATTAATGAATTACTAATAGGAGCTAAAGAAGCAGAAAAAGCATATGACTTAGCATTCAAATATGCATCTATTAGGAATATCTTATATAATAATGGAAAATATATTGAAAACTTTTCAGTATATGAACCAAGATTATATTACTTTACTGAATGGTTAAAACAATTATTTGGAGAAACTGAAGGAAAAGAGAATAAAGGAATACTTCCAATCTCTACTGTAAATACAAGAGATTTACATTCTTTAGGCCAATATTTACAAGAAGGAAAAGATATAGTTTTCGAAACTGTTCTAAGAATACAAAAACAAGAAGATATAATAGTTAATGATAAATATACACTAAATGAGTTAAATAATATAGTTGCAGACTCAGTAGCAAAAGCTCATTTTGATGAATATACTCCAACTAATATGATAACAATAGAAGAATTAGATTATAAAACTTTAGGAAAATTAATATATTTCTTTGAGTTATCAGCAGCTATCAGTGGATATTTATTAAATATTGATCCATTTAATCAACCAGGTGTGGAAAAATATAAACAAGAAGTAAAGAAGAATATATAAAAGATTGACTTGTATCAATCTTTTTTTATGTTATAATAGTAGGAAAACAACAAAAAAGAGGGATAATATGTATCTATATAGAAGACAAAAAGATAAGATAGAAGTTTATAGATTATCAGCAAAATATGAACAAATTAGAGATTATAAAGAAAAAGTATTAGATAAATATACAGATGAAGAATTATTCTATACATATAAAGCAAATTGTATAACTCCAGGTATGAGCCTTAAATTAAAAAGAGTTACACTACCTATGTCGGCATTAAATTTTGACAATGTACTATTAGGGGGAAATACAGGAGCAACATTTGAACCAGAAGAAACAACTTCAATGAATAAATCAAAAAGAGAAATAATATTAAGAAATTTTTTAATAAGTGATCCTTATGTATTGAATTCACCAATAAAAATAATAAAAGACTATGAAGAAACGATATATGCCTTATTTGCAGAACCAATTAAAAATAAAGAAAGAGGATTAGTAGTATGCGAAAATATAATGATACTACCAACTAAACTTTATTATTTAACAGAATTAGAAATAGGTAATTTTAAAGAGGTAGAAGACAAGAATATAGCTGAACAACTAGAACTATTTGATTTAGAAAAGGATGGAGAAGTCAATCTAAAAGAAATAAAAAGAGCATATAACTATAATTTAATTGATATAAATCTAAATGGTCCTTTAGATAAAATAAAAACATCAGAAAAAATATTAGAAAAAATAAAATAGATTAATATCTATTTTTTTAATGAAAATATTTCAAATATATTATTATTAAACTTATTATTAAAGTATATATACCAATACTTATTAATATATAAGATATTTTATTATGATTTTTCTTCAATATATCTTTATAACTATTAATAGAATTAGCTTTAATTTTATTTATTCTTTTTCTTTCCATATAAAGGCAGAAAGGATTAGCAAACATCAAATATATAAATCTATTAATAATAAAATACATGAATATTATTGGATTAGGTATAGGAGTTAAAGTAGCTAATACTCTTACTCCATAATCAAATAGTACACCAAAAAAACCTAATAAGAAAAAGCCCTTATAAGAAAAATAAAAAGGTCCTAATATAAAAGGTAAATACCAGTTCGAATTTCTATTCATTTTATCATAATCGCTATCGAATAGTTCTATATCTGTAAGTTCTCTTTTTATTTCATTTTTATTAACATAATTACCATTAAGCATATATCCACATTTTAGACAACAACCATTTACCATACTGAAATTACACTTAGGACACTTCATATTATCACCTAGAATAATTATATAATAATGATAAACATAATACAAATATAATAAAATTTTATGATATAATTGAATTGGTGATAGTATGGAAAAAATATTAATAGTAGAAGATGATGAAAAATTAAGAGAAGAATTAAAAATTTTCTTAATTAATAATGGTTACGAAGTAAATGCATTAAATAATTTTGAAAACACTTTAGAAAGTATTTTAAAAAGTAATTCTAATTTAATTTTATTAGATGTTAATCTTCCTAATAATAATGGAGAATATCTATGTAAAGAAATAAGAAAAACTTCAAATGTACCAATAATAATAGTAACAAGTAAAAATACTGAAATAGATGAACTACTAAGTATTAATTATGGTGCAGATGACTTTATAACTAAACCATATAATCCTCAAATATTGTTAGCAAGAATAGAATCCATATTAAAAAGAATAAATAAAATAGAAAAAAATACTATTGAATATAAAGATATGATACTAGATGTATCTAAAAGTATAATAATAAGACAAGATAAAAGAATTGAATTATCAAGAAATGAATTAAGAATTCTATATTACTTGTTAAAAAATAAAGGAACTATTATATCTAGAGATGAAATAATGAATAATTTATGGGATGATGGAGACTATGTAGATGATAATACTTTAACAGTTAATATTAATAGATTAAGAAACAAATTGGAAACAATAGGAATTGAAAATGCAATTGAAACAAGAAGAGGACAAGGATATATAATAATATGAAATTTATAGATTATTTAAAAGATAAAATCACTTTCTTAATCACTTATTTAATATTAATTGCTATAATAACTGGATTACTATTATTATTTAATTCTAATGTATATTTAGTTATTTATATTTTTTCGGTAACACTAATAACTGGAATAGTAATGCTTTGGTATAATTATTACCGTAAAAAAGAATTCTATAATGGTCTAAAAAAAACAATAAGTGAATTAGACCAAAAATATTTAATAATAGAAATAATTAAAGATCCTAATTTTCTAGAGGGAAAAATTCTTTATGATAGTTTATATGATATTGATAAATCAATGATAGAAAAACTTAATAAATATAAACATAATAGCGAAGAATTTAAAGAATATATTGAAATGTGGTGTCATGAAATAAAAACCCCTTTAGCAACAGGTAAAATGATAATAGAAAATAATAAAAACGATGTAACAAATAATATTGATGAAGAACTTACAAAAATAGAAAACTACATAGAACAAGTATTATATTATGCTAGAAGTGGAAGTGTAGAAAAAGATTATATTATTAAAGAAACTGATATTAATAATGTTATTAATCTTGTCATCAATAAAAACAAAAAAGATATAAGAAATAAAAAAATTAAATTGGATGTTAACATTAAAGATTCAATTGTAAATAGTGATAGTAAATGGCTAGAATTTATAATAAACCAAATTATAGTTAATAGTATCAAATATTCTAATAAAACAAATCCCTTAATAAAAATAAGCACAATAAAAAACAAAAATAATATTGAATTAATAATAGAGGACAATGGTATTGGAATAGAAGCAAATGAATTAGATAGAGTTTTTGATAAAGGATTTACTGGTAGTAATGGAAGAAAAAAATATAATTCAACAGGAATTGGATTATACTTATGTAAACAACTATGCAATAAATTAGAACATGGTATAATAATAGAATCAATAATTAATAAAGGTACAACTTTAAAATTAGTATTTCCTTTAGGAAATATGTCAAATATAATGAAAAAATAACCTTACTAATATGTAAGGTTTTGTAATTTAATTCGATGTTTTTATTATTGAGATTATTATATAATTAAAAAGAGGTGTAAGTATGAGTTATATAGAAATAATTAAAGTAGCAATAATGTTCTTTCCAGTATTAGCTTTTTTATTTACAATACCATATATGTTAATACAATATCATAAATATGGATCAATTCATCCATATAAAACACTAATAGTATATTCATTTATATTATATCTATTAGCGGCATACTTATTAGTAATATTACCACTACCTGAAGTAACCGAAGTAGCAAAATTAACTACTCCTAGAACCCAATTAATTCCCTTTTCATTTGTAATGGATTTTATAAGAGATAGTGGTTTTTCAATAACTAATTTATCTACATATTTACCTGCAATTAAAACTTCAAGTTTTTATGTACCAGCTTATAATATAGCACTATGTATGCCATTTTGAATATACTTACATTACTATTTTAAATGCAATTTAAAGAAAACATTACTAATAACATTCTTATTAAGTTTATTCTTTGAATTAACTCAATTAACTGGATTATATTTTATATATCCAAGGGGATATAGATTATTTGATATAGATGACTTAATGATTAATACATTAGGAGGTCTAATAGGATATTTCATAGCGTTTATATTTATGAAAATACTTCCAAGTAAAGATGAAATAGTAGAAGAATCCTACGAATTAGGTAAAAAAGTATCATTTATTAGAAGATATACAGTATTCTTCCTTGATGCATTTATATACTTAATAATGGTTATTATAACAAGTATTTTTTATAGTACTACACTTACACCATTATTTATATATATTGGATATTATATAATTATTCCAATATTATTAAAAGGTCAAACATTAGGTAGAAAATTTTTAAATATTAAAGTAGTATCAACAGATGATAAAAAATTATCTATATTTAGAATAACAATAAGAGAAGTAATATACCAATTAATGTTTTATGTAATACCTTTGATATTATTATCATTATTAATAAAAATAACATTAGCTAATAATTTAGATGAAAAAACATTATTATTTATTGCTGGTTCTACCGCTATAGCATACTTTATCTATTATTTAGTAGCAACCATTAAATTTATCATGAAGAAACCACTCATATATGAAAGAGTAAGTCACACTAAAATAGTAAGTACAATAGAAAACTTACATAAACGTAAGATTATGTAATAAAATTCGATTGTTGTATTCATAACTATAAAATATAATGTTAATGTGAGGTGAAAACATGGAAAAAGTTTTAAGAATTGAAAATGTTGAAAAATATTATGGTAATAAAGGAAATATTACTAAAGCAGTAGATAATATTAGCTTTGATGTAAAGAATGGTGAATTTGTTGCTATTATGGGAGCAAGTGGAAGTGGTAAAACAACACTTTTAAATTGTATTTCTACAATAGATAAAGTAACAAGTGGTC
>CAYMEJ010000012.1:0-264 GCA_964389735.1 uncultured Muribaculaceae bacterium | reverse complement strand
AAGGATATCACTAAAATAAAAGGGAATAAATTAAATAAATTTAGAAGAGAAGAATTAGGATTTATTTTCCAAGACTTCAATTTACTAGATACGCTAACTGCATATGAAAATATAGCATTAGCACTTACTATACAAAAAGTAAAACCTAGTGAAATTGATGAAAGAGTAAAAGCAGTAGCAAAAGAATTAGATATTGAAGATGTTTTAAAGAAATATCCATATCAAATGTCAGGTGGTCAAAAACAAAGAGTAGCATCAGCAAGA
>CAYMEJ010000011.1:0-30226 GCA_964389735.1 uncultured Muribaculaceae bacterium | reverse complement strand
CTTCTGTTATTAGTCTTACACTTCCGTCACTATTCTTTCCCATTATTCTCCATAAGAATCCATTGTACCATACATAATTACTATCTTGTTCACCTTTTAAATAACTACCATCCATATATGTATAATTTCCATATGTTGTATTATTATCTAATAAGTTTTGTGCTGCCTTTCCTATTGTTAATAATTTCATTGAACTACATCCACTAGGTACCTCATCACTTTCATGGATAACTTCTTCACCTTTTTTACATGTTAAATAATACTTATAAGTAAAATTATTAGAATTATTAATTCTAGTTGCTTGTACTTTACCTGTACATTTAATATCTTCTTCATTAATTAAATTATTCTTTACTAATTCATTATAATCAAAATTAAAACAATTAGCATCTTTTGCTACCATACTTTTATTCTTATCAACATATGTTTTAGTAGCTTGTTTAACCATCTTTAAATGATAATCATATTTCTTATTTTCATTGCTACTCATCATTTTAGATAAACTAGGTATTGCCATAATCATTATAATACCTAAAATAATTATAACTGCTAAAAGTTCAATTAAAGTAAACCCTTTTCTATTTTTCATATTATCACCTATCATAATTATAACTCATCAATTAAAAAAAAACTATTATTTTAAAATAATAGTTTTTTCACCTGTAAAGTAATAATTAATTCATAATATTAGGTATTAATACAAATAATATAATACCTGTAAATATTAAAGCTGATATAAATGTATAAACATCGGTATTTTCATCTTGATCAGATGTAAATTTTAATCCTTGGAATATTAGTAAACCAAAGAATAAACCACCAATTCCTAATATTGTTAATGCATACTCAGGAACTAAATATATTCCTAAAATTGCTATTAATACTACTATAGCAGCTACTAAAGCACACATTCCAATTAATGAAATTATTTTTTTGAAACTTGCTTCTTTCTTTAATATCCATGATTGAATAGCATATATTGCAACAGCTATTGAGAAGAACCCTACTACTATATAAAATGCTCCCCAAATAAATGTCTTAAAGAATGGAATTTCTACAGAACCAAATCCAAATGAACTAAATGCAGAAAATATAGTACCTACAAATTCTTTTAAATATAAATATGTAAATAATCCTGCAAATATAGCAGTTAATCCAATTCCTATTAATCCTACTACAAAATTATTTTCTTTTGTATTCTTTTTCATAGTATCAACTGGTTTAACAAATATTGTTTTTAATATACTCATTATTTTCTTAACATAATCATTATTTGCAATTGCTTTTGCTGTAGCATCTACTGCTTCACCAACTTCTTTTGCAACATCATTAGTTTCTTCTTCTTTTACTGTTTTCTTTTTCTTTTGACAATCACATGTCTTACCTTCTTCTAATTTTTTACCACATTTTGTACAAAACTTTGCCATTATTATTCACTCCTCTTTTTAATTAATATTTTAATATCTAGAAAAATATGTAGCTAAATATGTAATACCTGATAAAATAAATTTACCATCTTTATAATCATATGTTGCTTTTACTCTCATACTATCAGATGAATTATCTTTTGTTTCTTCAGTATCTGATAACCATGATTTATAACTAATTGTATATTTACATTTCATAGTAAATATTACATTTGCTTCACCTTTAGTATTCATATAAAAATCATACATAGATAAATCTTCAATAGTAATTGCTTTTAATGTTGTAGTTGAATCAGTCATATCTGATAAGAAATCAACATAGAAAGTTTCATGTTTCTTATCTAAACCAGTATCTGCGAATGCTGTATTACTAATAGCACTTTTATACATTGTTTCAGTTACTTTTTTAGCATCATTTATTATATCTTTTTTAGTATCACTTGATAAATTCTTTTCATTTGGTGTAATACTAGTAGAATTATAATATTTACTTGGTGATACTTTATCTTCTAATTTCATACCATTTTTTGTTTCTGCTGAAATCTTATACTCAACAGCAAATATTGTAGGTATCTTATAAACATCATATGTTTTATCTGATTTATCTTTATCTAAATATTTACTATCTACTTTCTTATCCTCAATTTTTAAAGTAGATCCTTTTAATACTTTTATTGAATAATCTTTAACAGTTGCAGTATCTAAATCACTGATTTCCCAATTATCAAAAACTAACCATTTCTTATTTTTTTGTTTAACAAGATTAATAGTCATTGTTTTTTCACTATCGCTTCCTTCTAATGTATATTTAACAGTTGCAACTGCAGTTAACTTACTATCTGCTACTTTAACATCAGTTACATTATAATTAGCAATATTAGTATCTTTCATACTCTTTTCCATTTGACTTACAAATTTATCTTTTGATGCAAAAGTATCATCTCCATCAATAGAAACATACTTATAAAGTTTACCATAGTTTTCATTAGCATATGCACTTATATAATCTTTAACTACACCTTTTGGTGAAGTCATATTATTAAGTACACTATAAACAACAATTAGTAATACTACTGCTGCACATACTGCTATAATAGTAATTTTCTTTCTCTTATCTTGACTTGGACTTGTATCCTTAGATACTTTTTTAGTAGATTTCTTTTCTTCTACTTCTTCATGTTCTTGTTCTATCTTTGCTCCACACTCTTCACAAAAGATAGAATCTTTTTTGTTCTTTGCTCCACACTCACTACAGAACATATAATCAACTCCTTTACATATATAATATCAAATTTCGACATACAATAGCAATACTATGTTAATCTTTTTTTACAAAATCCTCTTCAGTCATTTTTATTGTTTTTAATAAGCTCATTGGTTTTCTATCATATATTTCTTCACCATTTTTAAATATGTAAGGTTTAAACATATTAGTAGTAATACCATAATAAATACTAGCTATTTCATTAAATTCTTTTAATAACTTATTATATTTCTTATAATTATGTTTCTTTAATTTTATTGATGTCCTATATAATATACTTTTTAAATATTTATCAGCTCCATTATTTTCTTTATATTTTATTAAATACTCTTCTGCATGATTAAAGTCATCCATCTTAAAATATATTTTTCCAATATAATAATTAAAAACATTTTCCCCTGTAGCATCTAATCCACTTTTATATTTATCAAGCGCATTATTAAGTTTTCTAGTTTTATAATTTATTCTACCTAATCGTTTATATTCTTCTATTTGTTCTCTTTCTTGATCAGACTTTAACATATAATTTTCTTTTTCTTCTAATAATTTTTTTATAAATTTAATTTTCTTAGTACTCTTATTTTCATTAGATATCGCCTTATTAAGTAAATTTTTAGCTTCTTCTATGTATCCTCTTTGTATTAAAAATACTATATCTTTTAAATCGTTATCATTAGCCATATGTGGTAACTCAGTTAATATATCAGTTAAGAAATAAAATACTTCTATTTTATCTTCCTTAAATGCTTTTTCTTTTCTTGATAATATTTCTTCTTTTAATGTCATAACAACCTCCATAAAAACATTCATTATTATAACAAAAAAAGTAGAATATTTCATCTACTTTAATTATATTTCAATATTTATTTTATTTTCATCTATTTTTCACTTACTAAATTATCTATTTCATTATTAAATATTTTTTTCCAACTCTTTAAACTATTATAACTAACTTCTTCTAAAGTAATCCATCCATTTCTAAATAATAATTGATATAATTCTCTTACCATATCTTTTGTATCTTCAAATATTTCAAATACATCTTCATATAAATATTCATTACTTACTTCATTTAATATATTAGAATAATTATTAGATAAATTCTTTTCTAATACTAATATCATATTTAAATAATCTTTATCATTTAATTCTTTATTTTCTTTTACTTCTTTCTTATCATTATTAATCTTCATCATTAACCTCCATATATTCTTCATCATATAAACTACTATGATCAAATCCTAGTATATTAATAATTTTATTTAAATGATTATAATGCATTGTACTAGTAATATCCATTATCTCCTTTATTTCTTCATCTTCTACCTTATTCATAATATTTATTATTTCTTTATATGCTAAATAATTATTATTAAACATATCTTTTATATAATTCATATCAACATTAGTAATAATATCTGGAATAGTATCCATATTCATTCCTCCTTACTACTATAATGTTCTAAAATATATTTTTACATACAAAAAAAGAAAATATTATTTTCTTTTATTTTTCTTTTTATTCATTCTATCTAATTTCTTTTTTAGTTTTTTTTCTGTTTTAATCTTCTTTATATTTAATGCTTCTTCAACATCTTCTATACCAACTTTTAATATATCTACTATATTTTGTGCATTAGGTAAATTAAATTCAACTTTAGGGAAAGCATTAAATAAATGTCGAGTAAATCCTCTATAATCTGATAATATCGATTTTACTTGTCTATCAACATCATATGTATTATCACCTTTATTAAGATTTAAATTAGATTTAATCTTACTCATTATTGTAAAGGATACAATTATATCTACTAAGAATCCAATAAATAATATTATTGAAATAATAATAAAAGTATTTTTATTTATCCCTTCTAAAAAAGAAATAAACTTAGGATTAACTAATTCTACAAATATAACTGCTAAGGCACCAAAACCTAAACAATTTTGTAGACATACTCTTCCATTTAAATTAAACATGTAATCTGAATAATCCCACCATCTTGCTTTAAATAGTTTTTCCATCCAAAAACTTGTTAAATATTCAAGTATTGCACTTCCTACAAAAGCAAAAACAAATATTGAAGCATAATCACCTCTATATTGATCTAATAATAACAAGCAAAATAATACACCCATTCCCCATATAGGACAATATGGTCCTAATAAGAAACCTCTATCTCTAATAAACTTCTTTTCAGTAATACTACAAGCAATTATTTCAGTAAACCATCCAAATATTGAATAGCTTAAGAAAACTATAAACCAAAGACATAAATCATATAGCATATATTCACCTTCTTACTTTAAGAATAACACATTAAAAATTAGCAATCAATAAAAAAGACTAATTAAAGCCTTTTTATTGAACTACATATGGATCAGCAGTACTACCACTACCTGTTACAGTTACATCACCTTTTAAGTTTATTACAGGTCTAATTCCAAAATCATAAGATGTATCCATATACATCATATCAATATCAACACACCATTCAAATGCAGTACCATAACTTGAATTATACCCTGCTGGAGTCATAGTAAATGTACTATTAGTACCAATGTAATTACTATTTACAGGTGCATTATAATATAAACCAGAATAAACTGCTTCATCATAATTAATTAATCCAACATTTAATGTTAATAAACCTTTTCCATTCCCATCAGTTTCACAACTAAATGATGGTGTATATGAACTATATTCTATTTCATTAGCAGCAGTTTTATTATTCATAACTGATATTTTTTCAATTACTTTACTTTGTTCACAATACTTAGCATTTTGTACTATCTTATCACTATAACTATTTAAATTAGCTATATACCAACTATCTACTGCAGATTTAATAGTATTACTATTACTATAATATGTACCATTCTTATTATAAGTTGTATCAAATTTTGTACTTACCGTATTCTTTAATATTAATCTTATACTTCCATCACCATTAATTCTAATAACGCTCCAATTCTTTCCTGCAAAAGTAACATTATTATCTACACCAAGTCCTCTAAAATAATAAGTATCTCCACCATACATTGAATCAATAGTTTTATATAATCCCTTTTCATTTGCAGAATAACTACTTGTAGTTAAAGTTGGACTAGCAACAACCAATGAATTATTCTTCTTTATCTTTCCAACTAAAGTATTATCTACTGGCATATCTGATTCACCACAAACCTTTACTAAACTACTTGATAAAGATTTTAATAATGTTTCTGGTATACAATTATTATTCTCATCCATTAAAAATATTTTATACGAGTAATCATCATCACCTAAACCAGTAACAAGTACATATGACCTATTATCCCATTTTCCACCATATGGACTAGTTCCACCTTTTTGTAAATCAATTGTAGATAATAATATTTTTTCACTATTACCATTTGCAACTGATATCTCACCATCTGCAACTTGTTTTTGAACACTATCAATATACATTCTTGCTGTATCAACAAATGTATCTTTCTTTGAACTAGTAATATATTTAGTAACTGCAGGTACTGCTATTACCATAATTACTCCTAATATTACTATTACCGCTAATAATTCTATTAATGTAAATCCCTTTTTATTTTTCATATTTCTCCTCCATATCATACATTCAACAGGATAACATATTTAATAATAAACAATCAAAACACTTAAATAAAAAAAGAACTTTACGTTCTTTTACTTATCACTTATTAATGAAACCTCATCAGATATAACATCTAAATCAAAAGTAGCTTTTTCACCTTCTGGTAAAGTTAAACTATTATTTAACCAAATTCTTAATTTAAAATCTTTTTGATACTTTAAAGTATTAGCAGGTATCATGCCTTCATATAACACTATATCATTTTTATTTGTTTCATAATTTTCAAATTCACTAAATACTTTTATTATTCCTTCATCCATTACATTACTAATAGGTATTTCACTATTACCATTAACATCTGTTAAATAAACTTTTATTGTATCAAGTGGTACATTAACATTTTCACTATTTAAAATTACTTTATATGAAATAGAATTAGAAGATACTGTCTTACCTTGCATTGAAAATTTAAAAGTATCATTCATTACTTTTCCATCTTCATCTGTTTTTAATTCTAAATCTTTTAATTCAATAATATTACTAATTTCATTTGTCTTATAACTAATAACACTATTGTCTACTTTTTCTTCTTTCTTTATTGGTTCAACATTTTCAAATATTAAATATGTCATAACAACAGTAAATAATATTAATATAAATACTGGAAATATTAACTTTATTATTTCTTTTTTATTAAATTTCATTTTCTTACTCCGATTTTCTAATTAAATTTTGGATTACATTCTACAACTAATTCCATTTCCTTAGTTATAATAGTACCTGCTTTTATACTTTGACTAGTTACATAACCGCTACCATTAATTGTATACTTAATTCCTAAAAATTTCAACAAGTTTTTAACCTCATTAGTAGACCATCCATTTATCGAAGGCATTGTAATATTAGTACCATTAGTTAATAAGTATACTTTTTCATTAGCAGTTACTATTTCTCCTTTATTAGGATATTGCTTAATAATCTTATTACCATCACCTATAATAATTGAAGTAACACCATTAGAATCTAAAGTATTTTTAATTTGATCAACACTCTTATTAATATATGAATTTAAAGTATATTTAGTTGCTACTACTTTTTCTTCTTGATCATTAAATATATTTTTATATTTACTAATATTTGCTATTAATTCTTTTACTGCTTTTGCAAGTGGAGTTGGTGAATTAGGACTTGGTTTAGTTAATGTTGCATATATTATTATTTGTGGATCATCTTTAGGATACATTCCTGCAAAACCACGAATAACGTCACTTGCACCAGTTAAATAACCAGTACCATTAGTACTAGATATTTGAGCAGTACCTGTTTTTGCTATTAAATTATAACCATCCATTTTATATACTGAACCTGTTCCAATTTGAACAACCTTTTCCATTAAATCTTTCATCTTATCAGTAGTATCTTTACTTGCTACTCTTTCTATTTCTGTTCTCTTATTTGATTTAACTACTTTTCCATTACTATCTACTACTTTTTCTACAATATAAGGTTTTAGTAATACTCCATCATTTGCTATTGAAGTAAGTGCTTGAATATTTTGCATAGCAGTAGTCATTATACCTTGTCCAAATCCAGCATTATAAACTTCTGTTTCATATTTAAAATTAATTTTACCAGCTGATTCTTTAGCTAAATCTATTCCTGTTTTTTGTCCAAAGCCTAACTTCTTATAATAATTCATTAAAGTATTTTTATTTATATAATCCTTTATTAAATTAACTACACCAACATTACTAGATAATGCAAAACCTTTATCAAAACTAATAGTACCCCATCCATCTCTATTCCAGTCACCAATAGCAGTACCATCTTTTGTTACATATACTCCAGATTTATAAGTAGCATTACCATTATATTTTCCTGCTTCCATAGTTGCCATATAAGAATATATCTTCATTGTTGAACCAGGTTCTACTGATACACTTACATTAGGGTCCAAATATTTTTTAACATTTCTTAAGTTAGGATCAAATGAAGGACTAGAAGCCATTCCTAATATAGCGCCAGTTTTTGCATCTGCAACAACTATATTCATTTCTTGAAAATGATATTTATCTTCAGCATTTCTTAAAGCTTGATCAATAAAAAATTGAATATTATAATCTATTGTTAAATATATATCGTCACCATCTTTAGCTTCTTTAACTATTTCTTTAGTATTAGCTATTTTATATCCTCTTAAATCTTTTTGATATTGTCTATATCCATTAGTACCAGTTAATTCCTTATCAAATAATGATTCTAATCCCATTTCTCCAACAATAGTACCATCATCTAAACTTTTAGCATATCCGAGTGTATATGATAAAAAATCTCCTTTTGGATAATATCTCTTTTGTGTTTCCATAAAATCAATACCAGCTAAACCAAGTGCTACTATCTTATCTTTAGTTAATTCTGTTAATCCTCTACCTTTACTACCAAATTCTGTTTGATAAGCATCCTTTTGCAATAAGGAAAGTATTTTACTTTCATCTATATCAAGAACAGTTGCTAATTGTTTAGCAGTATATTCCTTATCTTTAACATAATGTCCTTCTCCACGAGATTCCTCTAAGTATGCAATTACAGTATATGAATAAACATTTTGAGCTAACACTTCTCCACTACCATCATATATAGTTCCACGTTTAGCATATATAGTTTCATTTGCAGTAGTTCTATTAGTTGCAAATTGTTTTAAATTTTTACCATCTACTTCACTAGATAATGCTAATTGAGAAAGTCTTGCTATAAGCGCAATAAAAAAAAGAAATACCAAGACTAAAATAAGATTATTAATCTTAACACTACTCTTAGTTTTCTTCTTCATACTATCACCTATTCTGAAATTGATTTTATATTATTATTATTATAACTCAATCCTTGTTCTTTAGCAACTTGTTGTACTTTTTCTAAAGAAGCAAGTTCATTTATTTTCATAGTTAAACTTTCATTCTTCTTTTCTTGAGAAGAAATTAATTTTTTAGTTTTTTCAACTTCAAAATTTATCTTAGATAAAGTTGCTTGTGAAAAAATAATTGCAAAAGGTGTAGATAACAATAATACAATTGTAAATACATATAATAGTCTTTCAAACTTAGACATCTTTAATCTTTTCTTAACCTTTGGCATGTTATCATATCCTTTCTATTTTATTCTTTCTATAACTCTTAATTTACTACTTCTACTTCTATTATTATTTTCTAATTCTTCATTAGATGGTTCTATAGCTTTATTATTTACCAATTTAAAGTTAGGTAAAAACTCTAATGGTACATTAGGTAATCCTTTATACATAGGATCTTCTTTTGTAACACTTTTAAATACATTCTTAACTATTCTATCTTCTAATGAATGAAATGTTATTACTGCAAGTCTTTCACCAGGAAGAAGCATATCTAATGCATCTCTCATTGAAGATTCTAATATATCAAGTTCATGATTTACTTCTATTCTAATTGCTTGAAAAACCTTTCTAGCAGGATGTTTATCCCTTTTAGCTTTTTCAGGCATACTATTCTTAATTATTTCTACTAGTTCTAAAGTAGTTTCAATCTTTTTATTATCTCTACTTTTAACTATATTTCTTGCAATACTACGAGAATATTTTTCTTCTCCATATTTAAAGAATATATTACTTAGTTCATCTTCACTATATTCATTTACTACATTATAAGCAGAAAAATCACTATCTAAATCCATTCTCATATCTAGTTTTGCATCATTATGGTAACTAAATCCTCTTTCCTCTTCATCAAGTTGGGGGCTTGATACTCCAAGGTCAAAAAGGATTCCATTTACACCACTAATATTTCTGTCATTAAGTTCTTTTTTCAAATATACAAAATTACTTTTAATAATTGTATAATTGTTCCCAATTTTAGATAGTTTCACATCAGCTTTTTCTATTGCTTCTCTATCTTGATCAAAGGCGAATAAATGACCACTTTTTATTCTTTTTAATATACAACTTGAATGACCTGCGTATCCAAGAGTACAATCTACATAAATGCCGTCTTCTTTTATTTTTAATGATTCTATTGATTCATTGAGTAATACACTAATATGCATAATAATCACCTACATAGAATCTTTCTCAAATAAATTTTCGGCAATGTCTGACAAACTTTCTTCATTAGTATTTAAGAAATTAGTCCAACTGTCCAAAGACCAAATTTCTAAGCGATCGTTTACGCCGACAATCACGCATTCTTTTTTTAAGTCGGCGTATTCGATCAATGGAGAGGCAATGTTGATACGTCCTTGTTTGTCAAATTCTGTTTGTGTAGCACCTGATAAGAAGAATCTCATAAAGTTACGAGCATCTTTTTTGGTAAATGGTAGGTTATTCAATTTGTTAACAATTAGATTCCATTCTGTCATTGGATAAACAAATAAGCAATTTTCAAGTCCACGAGTAACAATAAACTCTTCCCCAAGTTCCTCACGAAACTTAGCTGGGATTATCATTCTACCTTTTTCATCAATACTATGATGATATTCACCCATTAACATTTGGCATCCCCCACTTTTCACCACAATCAACCACTACGTAACTCAATAATATAATATATGAAGTTCCTTGTAAATAAAAAGTTACTATTTTTTAATATTTTTTTTATTTAATTTGTAAACTTTACAATATAAAAGAAAAACGCTTGCGCGTTTTTCTTATTACCTCATTATTTCCATTATAAGTGGTACCACTTGTTTTTTCCTAGATACACACCCTTTTATAAAATATCCTTGATATAAATTATCTATATTTAATGCTAATTCTAATAAACTCTTATCATTATTAGTATAATAAATATATGAACCATTATTAATTATATCAGTGATTAATAATATAACCATTCTATAATCTTTATCTTTAGCAATTCTCTCAATAATATTAATATATTCTTCTTTGCTATTCTCTATTTCTTCAAAATTTAAAGTAAATACTTGACTAATACCAAACTTATCATCATCTGTAGAGAATATCTTAATATCTTCATTAACTATTTCTTCTTTTGTTTTACCTACTAAACTAGTTCCTGCTTTAAACATCTCTATAGCAAATTTTTTATAATCAAGATTTAATTCACTTGATAATCTTTCTACAACCCTTTTATCTAATTCAGTAGTTGTAGGACTACTTAATACTAATGTATCAGATAAAATTCCTGATATCATTAATCCTTTAATATAATCAGGTATTTCTATTTTACTTTCATTATATAAATAATAAATAATTGTATTACTACTACCTACTGACATATTTCTAAAATTAATAGGATTATTAGTAGAAATAGAACCAATCTTATGATGATCTACTACTTCAATAATTTCAGCTTCATCTAATCCTTCAGCACTTTGTTCTTCTTCATTATGATCTACTAATATAACCTTTTTCCTATTTTTATCATCAATATCTGTCATTCTAATTAATCCACGACATTTATTATTTTTATCAACAATAGGATAATTATTATGTTTTAACTTAGTACTTTTCTCAACAAATTCATCATAATAATCACTTTCATCAAATGTATAAGGTCTTCCATCTTCTACTAAAGATTCAACATAATTACTAAGTCCTATTAATTTAGAAGTATGGAAAGTATCATAAGAAGTTCTAATAATATTAACATTATTATCTTTTGCTATTTGTAAATGTTCATCTTTTATTTCACCATTACCAGTAACAATAATCAATTGAACACCACTTTTAACAGCATATTCAATAATACTATGTCTATCTCCTACTATTAAAATATCTTCTTTCTTTAAAACAATACTACTCATAAAAGTTGTACTTCTAAAACTTGCAACAGTAATATTTCCATCTATTTCATTATTTACTTTTAATATTTCTTCTCCAAGAAGAGTTTTAATAATATTATCATATGAAGTATGTAATTTATTAAAATCTCCATTTATTAAAGTCTTAGTAATATTCTTAACAGTAATCAAACTAATAAAATTCTTATCTTTATCAACAATAGGAACACCAGTAATACCATTAACTGTCATATATTCATAAGCTTCTTTTACACTTATATCCTTATCAATAAAATAATCTCTATGATAATTAACATCTTTTACTTGTAATTTAACATCATTTAAGTATTTTGGTTTATCTACTTTAAAATAATCTAATACAAACTTTGTCTCATTATTAATATCCCCAAGTATCCTAGCTTCAGTATTAAGTCCTAATTGATTCTTTAAATAAGAAAGACCAATAGCACTAGTAACTGAATCAGTATCAGGTTTCTTATGCCCAAATACATAGATTTTTTCCATGATTACTACCCCTTTTTATTATTCTTTTTATTTTAAATACTTATCACTATTCTCTAATTTAACACTTACAAGTTTACTAACACCAGATTCTTGCATAGTAATACCATATAATGTATTAGCATACTCCATTGTTTTCTTTTTATGTGTTATAAGTAAGAATTGTGTCTTTTCTTTATAATGGTCTAAATATCTACCAAAGTTATCTACATTTGCTTCATCAAGTGCAGCTTCCACTTCATCAAATAAGCAGAATGGTACTGTCCTAACATTTAATATTGCAAATAATAAACTTATTGCAGTTAATGTTTTTTCACCACCAGATAATAATGAAATTGTAGTTAATTTCTTACCAGGAGGAGATGCAATAATATCTACACCAGTTTCAAGTATATTAGATGGATCAGTTAATTTTAATGTAGCTTTACCGCCATTAAATAATTGTTTAAATACTTGTTCAAATTCTTTTTCTACTGATTTAAATGTACTTAAGAATTCTTCTTCCATAACTGTATCCATTTCAGTTATTATTTCAAGTAATTGCTCCTTAGCATTTAATAAATCATTTCTTTGATTATCTAAGAAATTATATCTTTCACTAACCTTTTCATATTCATTAATAGAATCTAAATTAACCATACCAATTCTTTTAATATTAGTTTTATAAGTATTAACTAATCTTCTAGCCTCTTCTACTTCTATATCTAATACATAATTTTCTTTAGCTTTTTCAAAAGTTAATTCATAATCTTCACTTAATGTATTTAAATAATTATCAAGTTTAACATCCATTCTATTAACATTAATTTCTAATTCTTTTAATTCTTTTTCATAACCTTTTAAACTACTATTATGAATTCTATTCTTTGCTTCTAATTCATCTATTGTAGCTTTTAAATTATCTTTTTCTTTAGTAATTTGTTTAATATTATTAACTATTTCATTTTTATTTTTAACAGTATCATAATATTCATTCATTATTCTTGTTTCTTCTTCTGATAATGAAGAATTAGTAACATGTCCAAGTCCTTTTAATTCTTTATCAACATCTTCTAATTCAATATTAATATTATCAATTAAAGATTGCTTATTTCTTCTTGTTTCAGCCAAAGTAATATGATCAGTTTTTTCTTTATAAATAATTTCTTCTTGTTTATTAATATCATCTTCTAATTCTTTAATATTATTTTCTAAATCCTTGATAACAATAATATTATCTTTAGCAATTCTATTTAATTTTTCTAATTCAAACTTATCAGTAATAATACTTCTACCAATATTAACATTACCACCAGTAATTGAACCGCCTACATGAATTATTTCTCCATCTAGCGTAACTATCTTATAACGTTGATTAATTTTCTTTGCAATTCTATTAGCACTATCAATATTATCAGTAACAAGTACATTTCCTAATTGATTAGCAATAATATCATTATATTTTTTATCAAATCTTACTAACTTATCAAATGTATTAATAAATCCATTATCATTCTTTAATGAATCTAATGTAGCATAATCAACACTCTTAGCTTTAATAATATTTAAAGGAAAGAAAGTACATCTACCTAATCTATTATTTTTTAAATAACTAATTGATTCTTTTGCAATTTCTTCATTTTCTACAACTAAAAACTGTTTACTAGCACCTAGTGCTACTTCTAAAGCTTTAGCATATTCTTCATCGCAATCAATTAAATTACCAATTATATCATGAATTCCAGTTAATTTAGGATTATTAAAGATTGATTTAACACTTTGAGTTAAACCTCCACCATTTTCAATATAATTAGCAAGAACACTTATCTTATTATCTAATTCTATTTTCTCTTTATTTTTATATGATAATTCTCTATATAAATTATCTCTTTCATTCTTTTTACTTTTTAATGACTCATTTAAATCATTTAATTTATCAGTTAAAGAATCATATTCAAGTCTTAAAGAATTATCTTCATTCTTAATATTATCTACTTCAGTTTCAAGTTTTAATTTCTTTTCAGTTAATAAAGAAATATTATCATATACTTTTTGGTCTTTTGCATCATATTTACTTCTTTCTTGAAGTATTTTCTTTTCACCATTAAGTTTTTCTTCTTCTTTAGTAATTTCTAATAATTGTTTTTGTAATTCTTCTAAATCTTTTTCAAGTTTTAATAGACTAACTTTTTCTTGATCAATTTTAGCATCCTCACCACTACTATTAGTAGATAAAGACATTATTTGATTATTTAATTCTTCTATTTTTTGTTTAGAAGATTGATATTCATAATTTAATTGTTCTATTTCATAACTAATTAATGCAACTTCTATTTTATCTAAACCATTTTTATTTTCTAAATATTCCTTAGCTTTAATGCTTTGTTCTTTTAAAGGTTCAATTTGTATTTGAAGTTCATTAATAATATCATTAACTCTATCTAAATTATTATGAGTTCTATCTAGTTTTCTAATAGCTTCTTCTTTTCTTTTCTTGTACTTTAAAACACCTGCTGCTTCTTCAAAAATAACTCTTCTATCACTAGGAGAATTACTAAGTATTTTTTGTACTTCACCTTGAGAAATAATATTAAAAGATTCTTTACCAATACCACTATCAATAAACAAATCAGTAATATCTTTTAATCTACATTTTTCTCCATTTAAAAAATATTCATTTTCACCAGTTCTATAAACTCTTCTTTTTATTGATACTTCAGTATAAGGTACTTTTAAATAATTATCTGAATTATCAAATATTAAACTAACACTTGCAACATTTAATTGGTTTCTACTTTTTGATCCAGAGAAAATAACATCAGTCATACTACCATCGCCACGTAATGATTTAACTGATTGTTCTCCTAAAACCCATCTAACAGCATCAACAACATTACTCTTACCAGAACCATTTGGTCCTACTACACAAGTAATCTTATCATCTAAATTAATACTAAGTTTATCTGCAAAAGATTTAAATCCTGTTGCACTTATTTCTTTCAAGTACATATTATCACCTTACCACTAATGTTTATTATACTAAAAATAACTATTTTAGACAAGAAATAAAAAAAGAAAACTATGTTTCCTTTTAATCTTTAAATTTAACTATATAATAATTTTGTGTATAAGCTGAACCACCTGTACATGTAAATGAATAATCATCGTATGTTAATAATCCTCCAGTACCATTTTCAACCCTTGCTATTGCAGTTCTACCATCAGTAAAAATAAATGCTCCATAGAATAGTGGTCCACCAGTTCCAGGACCTACAGTAATAAACGCATCATCATAATATGTAATCGGTCTATCACCAGCACCAGTCCAATAAACAACTAATTTTTCTATCTTTCTTGTAAAAGTCTTCTTTTGTTTATAAGTATACATTCCATACTCAGTATTACTACCTGCTGCAGCTGTACCAGTTACTTGAGTACCATTAACCCATGCTGTTTTTCCACTTAATATACTTGCAGCTGTTGCAGTAGCTGCTGTTTGACTTGCTAAAGTATTTGCAGTTATTGTTCCACCTGAGTAATATCCAGGTGCTAATGTAAGACTTGCTCCTGCTGTTAAACTTTGTGATAAAGTTCCTTTATTTGCCATTGTACCTGTTATTTCAGTTCCCTTTACCATAGCTTTCTTGCTTTCTAATATTTCTGTTGCTTTTGCATCACCTTTTGATTTCAAAGTATTTAATTCGGCTTTTGTTTAATCTAGTTGTTCTTGTAATTCATCTACCATCTCACGAGATACTAAAGGAATAGTATCATATGAATTAGATTCTTCATCATATTCACATTTTCCTTCTCCAAAAGTTACTTCATTATCATTTAAGTTCTTAACCGCATACCACATATCTCTTTGAAAGCATGCAATTATTTCTCCATCATTAAATATTTTAACAGTTCCTTTATCAGGACTTTTTGTTAGTTCTAGTTTTTCTCCACTAGCAGTTTTTGTAAACCCTTCTTTTCTAGAATTATCAATGTACTTAGTTATTGCTGGTACTGCTATTACCATTATTACTCCTAGTATTACTATTACTGCTAATAATTCTATTAATGTAAACCCTTTCTTATTTATCATTTTATCCTACATATAATACTAATCAATAATAACACTTTTATAAAAATCGAGCAACAAAAAAAGACTAATATTTAGTCTTATTATGTAAATATTTACTTATATTTATTCACTACTTAATTTCAGTTATTTCTATTTGATAACTACCATTTGGACTTTCAACAGTAACAACATCTCCAACTTTTTTATTTAAAAGTGCTTGAGCTATTGGACTTTCATTTGAAATCTTACTCATAAATGGATCTGCTTCTTGACTACCAACTATTTTATATTCATCAGTATCATCTTCATCATCTACATAACGAATAGCAACAGTAGAACCAAGTCCTACTTTATCCTTTGTAGTTTCTTCAATAATAATACAGTTATCTATCATTTGTTCAAGTTTCTTAACTCTACCTTCTATTTGTGCTTGTTCATTACGAGCAGCATCATAATCAGCATTTTCACTTAAATCACCTAAAGCTCTTGCTTCTTTAATTGCAATGATATTTGCTGGTCTTTTAACATTTATTAAATCTTCTAATTCTACTTTTAATTCTTCCAATCCTTCTTTAGTTAGATAGATAGGTTTCTTTTCACTCATTTTGTTCACCTCATTTAAATTTCTTTCTAATGATACTATAAAAATAAAAATATGTCAACATATTTTTATTAACAGTATCTAAATATGTTTATATATGTATATTACCTAAACATTGTACCAAAGTATAACATACATATAATAAAAAAGCAAATTTATTTGCTTATTGATTTTAGGAAAAATTCATCAGTCATTCCTGCAATAAAATCAATAACAATTTTTTTATTAGAATTATTTTCTAAATATTCTTTACTAGAATTATTTATAAATTGTAATAGTACTTTATTAGTTATTTTTTTACTTTCTAATTGTTCTAAATATTCTTTATATATTTTTTTCATACCATTTTCATATTTTATTTCTTCATCTTTAGTATTTGCTTTTGAATAAATATATTTATAATTAAATTTCTTTAAATCAAATATAGCTTTATATACTTTTTCACTTAACTTGATATATGGCTTATCAATACTATTTTCAATAATATCTCTAATAACAGTATTAACAATTTCTCTATTTGTAGTACCTAATACCTCTTTTATATTAGCTGGTATTTCCTCATATGTTAATATTCCTAAATTAACAGCATCTTCAATATCTCTTCCAATGTATGCGATTATATCACTTATTCTAACTACACAACCTTCTAATGTCATAGGTCTTACACTTTTTAATATATTCTTGTCAGTGTAACAAAGTTCGTATTCTTTTAAGAATTCTTCTTTTGTTTTACTTTTAGGTTCATAAATATTAGATAACATCTCACCATTATGACACATAATACCATCTAACACTTGAATAGTAAGATTTCTTTCTTCTACAGTCATATATGTCCTAACACTTTGTATATTATGATTAAACATTTCATTTAATTCTTCCATACTTATTTTATTTAATAAAAATTCTCCAGGATGTCCTAAAGGTGTATGTCCAATATCATGACCAAGTGCTATAGCCTCAGTTAAATCTTCATTTAAATTTAATGCTCTAGATATAGTTCTAGCTATTTTACTAACTAATTGAACATGAATTATTCTTTTACTTATATGATCATTATTTTTAAACGAAAAAACTTGAGTTTTATTTATATATCTAGTATATGATAATCCATAAATTATACGATCAATATCATGAAAAAAAGGAGGTCTAATATCATCTATTTCTTCATTAACTCTAATAGCATCACTACTCTTAGTAGCATACTTACTTAAATTAGCCTCTTTATTTAAAAAATTGTTTTGAACATGTTCAAATAATTGTTTTTCCATTTTAATAATCTCCTAAACTATCTTCTTCTTTTTTCTTCTTTAATAATTTGTTCACAATTTAACATTTCTTCATATAAGTTTTTATAATATGAATTTTCATATTGATCTAAATAATAACTTAATTCTTCCTTTGTTGCTTCATTTTTTTTAGTAAATTGATTTTCTCTAATATATAATGCGAAGCCATATTTATCAATATCCTTTTTAATTTTATTACTATGCGAAAAACAGTCTTCATTAGAACTCATTATATTAATTTTTTGACCAGTAACTGGTTCTACAACATTAAAAATACCTTTATCAACAATAATATCTCCAACATATGAACTATCCATCACCATATCACTTGTTTCATATAATTTAACCTTGTATAACATATTAACACCTACTACTTAACTTTTAACCTCATCATTGAATAAGGTTCTACTTCCTCTTCTAATTTTATTTTTAATATTTCTTCTGGATGCCTTGCTGCATCTAAAATATTCATTTCATTATCATATATCTCTTTTATAATAAAATCAATAACTTTTCCAGAAGGCATAAATATTTCTACCTCTGTATTTGGTTCAAAATAATTTCTTTCAGACAAAGTAATTATTCCATCCTTACTATCAAGTACTAATGCTAAATAATCTTGATTAGATAATTCTTGCCTTCCAGTATAATATTGATCAGTATAATCAGCTTCTTTATTATAAAAATGAGTACTTGTTTCTCTATTAGCAACTCTTCCTAATACTTTTTCTTGATAATCAATAAAATCACTAGTTAGAGTTCCATTATAGTAATTATCAATTATTTTTCTATATGAAGAAATAACTGTTGCTAAATAATAAACAGACCTCATTCTTCCTTCAATCTTTAATGACCTTACTCCAATAGAAATAATATCATCAATATATCTAGCCATATTTAAATCTTTTGTTGCCATTGTAAATTTATTATCTTCATCATCTATTTTAAAAGCAAATCTACATACTTGACTACATCCACCTCTATTAGAATCTCTATTTGTTAAATAATTAGATAAAGTACATCTACCACTATAGAAAGTACACATAGCACCATGAATAAATATCTCTATATCTACACCTGTCTTATCTATTATTTCCTTTATTTCATCTCTATTAATTTCTCTAGCAGGCACTACCCTTTTTACACCTTGTTCTTTAAAGAAATTAACTGTCTCATAATTACATGTAGAATTTTGTGTAGAAACATGAACTTCTACATCAGGAAAAATACTTACAATATAATTAATAATAAATGGATCACTTACAATAAATGCATCAATACCTGCTTCTACTACATCCTTTATATATTCTTTTATTCCAATAACATCTTCATTATGAAAAACAATATTAGTAGTTAAATAAACTTTTTTGTTCAACTTATGAGCAAAATCACAACCTTCTTTTATCTCTTCAACACTAAAATTAGTTGCATTAGCTCTTAAACTATAATTTCTACCACCTATATATACTGCATCAGCACCATATAATAAATTTAATTTTAATCTTTCTAAATCTCCTGCTGGAGCTAATAACTCAATTCTATTTTTCATCTTTCTTCACCTTATAAATAGTCTTTTTAAAAAAGAATCCAGTATCCTCTCCAATAATATTATTAACTATATCAACATAATTTTCTTTACATTTATTATCAATAACATCTCTAACAATGTTTACTATTTTAAATATTATATCTTCTTCTATTTCTTGACTATCTACTACAATATAATCAAAATCATTACTAATCATATCTTTTAAGCAACTAATACCATTAACAATATTTCCATATATTATAGAAGTTCCTACATTACTTTCTTTAATTAAATATTTATGCTTTGATACATTTTCATTTAATATATGAACTCCATCAGCTCTTTCTTTATCCATAGATTTATAATAATTAGTAAGTAAAGTTCTTTTAGAATGTGACATTATTGGATGTCCAATTAACAAAGAAAAAGTCTTAATATCACTATGTTTCTTTATTTCAATCATTTCTTCTAATGTTATTTCAGGTGATAAAAAAGCATATTTAACTCCTTTATCATAATAATAATTACAAGTATTATAATTAGTAACCATATGAGTTTGATTCCACACTAAATCTATATTTAATCCTAATCTATTTCTAATTGATAAAATAGCTAAATCATAATACAAAACACCTTTAATATTAATAGTAGATAATTTTTTTAATAATTCTTCTACTTCACTTAATTCGTGATTCATAATATTTTTATTAAATGCAACAAAAACTTCCAAATTTTTATTTTCTAATACTAAAGTATTAATCTCTTCAATATCTAATTGAACATTATAATTAACTGAATAATTTTTAAGTCCAATAATAATAGAATCAACGTTATTAAACTTACTAATATTATCCTTATTATTTGGTATTAATACTAATTTCATATAATCACTTCCAAGTACAAATATTATAACATAAAAAAAGATAAATATATTATCTTTATTTAACTAAATCTGTTTTTATTTTAATTACTGGTCTTGCCCCATTAGTATGAAAATTATTTAGTTCTAAAGTTGGAATACTATCAATTGCCTTAACAGTATACATTAGACTACCATGAAAATTTACATACCAAGTACTATTTTCATTATTAGCATCATTTGTTAAAGTCCAATAACCATAGTTTTCATCACCATAAGCATTAGTTGTAGATTTTGATTTTGCAACTCCCAAAGTATTTTCAACTAACCAATTATATCTGTAATCTTTATATTCATCTTTCAATCCATCACTATTTGAGAAATAATAATAAATTTTACTAGCTTTTTTCCATCCGTTTTTAGTAATTTTATTTATTTCTTCCATAGTTATTAATCTTGCTCTTGCTTTAGTAGATAATTGATAATTACCATTTATATAGCAATAACCACCATTACATTTTAGTTTTCCATAACCACTTTTACCATCATTATCAGTATAAGTGTAATTAAGTAAATTAACTCTTACCCATGAATCAGTTGCTGTTTCTAAATCCTTAAATGCTTTAACAGGTCCGTTTTTTGCAGTACCATCTTCTGAATAAGCAACTTTACTTATTAGATTATGATCAAGCATTATATTAATATTTGTAGTACCAAATTTAACTTCTTTATCAATAACTCTCCATCTATAACAAGTACCAACTGCAGTAGGATTAAAACTAGCCGTGCCATATGTACTATATACACTAGCATCACAAGTATTTACTGCATTAACAGGGTCAAAATATACTATGTCCCCTGCTTTATAAATTACTTTATTATATTTTTCACAAATAGAATTATCAGAAATATTGGTAAATTTCTTATCTACATATTTAATTGAATAATTATTTACACACAATTCTGCTGAAGTTATTTCTCCATCACTAGTTGAAATACTCCACCACTTGGCAAAGTACCTTTTTTTAACGAAACATCTAACTCACTAACAGAATGTTGTTGATTATCATCTACTTCTCCATTATTAACTGCAAAAACAATTGCATCACCATATCCTGTTGCACTTGATTCAGCAGATTTTATTTTACTATTTTCAATGTATTTATTAATAGCAGGAACTGCTATTACCATTATTACTCCTAATATTACTATCACCGCAAGTAATTCAATTAAAGTAAAACCATTACTTCTTTTCATAAACAATTCACTCCTAATTATTTTCTTTTACTAACTGCTATTCCATCTCCAATTTCATAAAATTCAGTCTCATACATTTTATTTTCTTTAAGAAATCTTATATAATCTCTTATTTTTCTAACCAAACCTCTTAAATTTCTGCTTTTTATTTCCAAATCACTTTTCTTAACTAACCCATGAAATTCAATATTATCAGTAACAATATATCCTTTCTTGTCTAAATTCTTTTCAAACTTTTCAAAGAAATTAATATTTTGTCCTTTTGCTGCATCAATGAAAATTAAATCATATTTTCCATCAACACTTACATCATTAGCATCATTAAAAATCAAAGTAATTCTATCTTCTAAATCAAACTCTTTTACATTTTTTAAAGCTTCCATATATCTTTCTTCATCACGTTCTACTGTCTTAATCTTTAAATTTGGATTAGCTAGAGCCATCATTATTGAAGAATACCCTATTGCAGTACCAATTTCTAAAACATTTTCTATATGATTTTTTATTACAAAATTAGTTAAAAAATCTATTCCATCATCTAACATAATTGGCACATTATTATCAACAGCATATTTTTTCATTTTTCTTATCTTTGCGTAAACATCACTATTGCTCATTTTTATCTTCCTATCCTAATAATTCTTTCTTTAGTTTTAAAAAATCATCATATGTTACAGTAAAATAAGTTTTTCCAACTGTTCCTCTTTTACCATTAACATCAGCTATAAAATATAAGTAATCACTCTTAGTAGGTTCAATAGCAGCTTCTATTGATTCAACAGAAGGATTACATATTGGTCCAATTGGAAGTTTTCCCGCCATACTTGTAGCTCTTGTATTATAAGGATTATCTGCCTTATATTGCCATGCATATAAATCAGTTTTTGATAATTCAGTTTTAAATGCATAATATGTAGTAACATCACTACCTAAACTCATACCTTTATCTAATCTATTAATAAATACACTAGCAACTGTCTTTCTACCTGCTTTACCACTAGTCTCACTTTCAATAACTGATGCAAGTGTTAATAATTGATGTATATTAAACTTACTATTCCCAGTTACTTCATCTTTATATTTATTTAATATTTTACTAGTATGATCTATCATCTTATCAAATATTTCTTCAACAGTTACATCTTTATTATTAAATCTATAAGTTTCAGGATATAAGTATCCTTCTAATTTATAATATATATCATTATTTAAAATATCTTTTGTAATAAACCAATATTTACTAATTAATTTATTTAAATATTCTGTATCATTTGATTTATTTATAACATCATCATAACTATTATTAGTTGCTTTATCTATTGTTTCAGCAACCTTTCTCATAGTTAATCCTTCTTTAAATGTAATACTTATTTCATTAGGATTAACCTTACTACCTTTTTGTAATATATCAATTATCTCATCTACATCCATATTTTGAGATAATTCATAAAAACCAGCCTTCATTCCTTCAATTTTATATAATTTAACATATATATTAAAAAATCTTTCATCTTTTATTAAATCTTTATCTTTTAATATTTTTGCAATACCTTTTGAAGTTGTACCACTAGGTATAGTAACTTCTATTTTTTCTTTAGAATTACTAACAGCTGTGATTTTATATTTATATACACCACAAATAAGTACGATTCCAGTAACTGATATTATTAATAAACACAACATTGCATTTTTTAATTTTCTCATACTTCTCCTTAATGACAAATAACGAGTATTACTACTCGTTTTCTGTACTTTCTTGGTTTTCTTTTTCTTCAACTTTCTTCTTTACTTCTTCTTGTAAAGTTTCAAGAATTGTTTCGATTACTTTCCATTCTTTTTCTGTTTCAATTGGTTCTAATTTTGTATTAGGATCATTTGGATTGAATATTGAAGCAAAAACTTGTGTGCTTCCATTTTCATCTGTAGAATTATCAGTATAAACTATATAACTCTTTCCTGTTTCATCACTATCAAAAGTAAATAATACATTACATTCAATTTCTTTTCCTTCATTATTAATTATTTTAAAAGTATTTTTATCCATTTTAATTTCCCTTCCTATCTAAAAAACTTTGTAATATTATTGTAGCAGCCATACTATCTATGACTTTTTTTCTTTTTTTCCTACTAGTATCATTACTAATTAAAATGTTTTCAGCCTGTCTAGTAGTCATTCTTTCATCTTGCATGTTAACAGGTATATTTAATTCTTTTTCCAACATTTCTTTAAAAGTTAAAGTTAATTCTGCTCTAGGTCCTATAGTATTATTCATATTTTTTGGAAATCCTAATACTAATTCATCGATTTTCTTTTCTTCTATTACTTCTTTTACCATAGGTATTAAACTTTCATAATCTTCATCGTGTCTAACTATTTTATAACTTGTTGCAATCATTCCCATAGCATCAGATGTAGCCATTCCTAAAGTTTTAGTACCTAAATCTAAACCTAAATATCTCATTTTTTACCCTTTAAATAATCAGTAAGTAATACTTCAATTATCTTAGTTCTATCAATACTAGTTATTTTCCTTCTTGCTTCTTTATATGATGAAATATATCCAGGATCCCCACTCATTACATAACCAACTAATTGATTAAGTGGATTATATCCCCTATCTTCTAAAGCATCATAAACCTCATTTAGTATTTTTCTAACTAAGGCATCATCAAACTCTTCAAGACTATATAATTCTGTTTTTGAATCCATTCACTATCCCACCTTTACTACGATAATATAAATATATTTTATCATTATTTATATGTATTAGCAATAACTAAAAAATAAGTTTAATACATTAAATTACTTGATAAGTAGTTTTAAATACTCTTTCATCACTACAATATTCCATAATAAACTTATTATCTTTCTTACATATTATTATTCCTATAGTTTTATCTTGATTAATATTTCTTAAATTAACATCTATATAATTCATATACTTCTTTATTTGTCCAATATACTCTGCTTTTATTTCTGTTACTTTTAATTCTATTACTACATAACAATTATAATTAATATTGTATAAAAGAATATCTATATAATTATATCTATCTCCTATTTTAATCTTATATTCATCATCTACAAAACTATATCCTTCTCCTAGTTCTTTCATAAAAGAAGAAATATCTTCAAGTATTAATTTATGTAGAACTTTCTCTGATATATTTTCCTTTATATCACTTTTTATCATGATTGGATTCTTTATAAAATCTTCTATTCTATTTTCTTTTTTCTTAACTAATCTTATCTTTGTCTTTTCATCTAATCTTTCATATTCATTTAGCTTTATCTTATTTCTTAATTCTCTCACTGATAAATTGTTACTTACACATAAATTAATATAATAATTTATTTTATTTATATCAGAAATAGATAAAAGTTCTGTATAATGAGACCAATTTAATTTGGTCGACAGTGTCGACCATTTTCCTTTTTCGAATAAAATATAGAATTGTCTAATTTTTCTTAATGTTCTTTCATTATATCTTTTATTAATATCATTAGATAATTTAATAGAATACTCCTTTATTATTCCTTCCCCATAATGCTTACCTGCATTTGCTAAGAGTTTTCCAACATTATAATATGTTTCTAAATCACTTTTATTTTTACTATAATCTTTTACTCTTTTATATACTTCATTTTTAATTAATTGCTCCTTTATTTCTACATAATAATTAATGATAATCATCTCCTTTTTTGAGACTTTATCATATTCCTGTTTCTTTTACAAATGATGAATTTATTAAATCTTGCTAAAATATTAATTCAATTATTACTTTGTATAGTACCAATTTAAATAAACAAAAAAAGAGACATAGTCCCTTATTTTATTTTATATTAAATATTCCCATATATATTAAAAATGCAAATAGTAATATAGAAACAACCCATCCATTTATCATTTCGAATTTACTACTTTTGTATTTTACTCCAACTGCAGTAGTTATTAGAAGTCCTCCTAATAAACCACCAATATGTGCTGCATTATCTATACCTGGAATCATAAAACCATATATTAAGTTTAATACAATTGTAGGCATTATCTGACTTTTTACCACATTACCTAAATAAACTCTATAATGATATCCAAAATAAAGCATACTACCAAATAATCCAAATATAGCTCCACTAGCACCAACACCAGCACCATTTACATTCATAATTATTGATAATAAACTACCAAATAATCCTGACACAATATATATAATCAAATATTTAATCTTACCCATAAAACTTTCCATTTGAGAACCAATTAAATATAATGAATAACAATTAATAAGTAAATGGAAAATATTAACATGTAAAAACATACCAGTAAATAATCTATAATACTCACCATATCTTACTAATGGTCCATATACACAATAATCATTTAACATAGCATCATAATTAGTAAAAATACCAATAAAATAAATAAATATATTAATTGCTATTAAAGCATATGTAATATAAGGAGTTTTTTGTTTAAACACTTCCTCTGCTTTTGTAGCATTCTTCTTATTCTTATTATTAATATCATTAGTTATCTTAATAAATAATTGTAATCCATCTTCACTAAACTTTAACTTCTTTTCTATATCAGGAAATTCCTTTAAGAAAAAATCATATTCATCTATATTAGTTTCATCAAATAAATACATACATTTCATATCAGTAATTCTGTCTAAATGAACATTATCACCTAAATCAATATAAATACTTAAAACATTCATCGTTAAAGAAAATGTCTTTCTCTTAATTTTTTTTGCTATTTTCTTTGTCTTAAATAAATCAAAATCTAATTGTTCATCGTTATGTAAATAAGTAGAAACTACTCTAATTATTTTATATTCCTCATCCATATTTTCTAACCAAATTTTATCATCTGCACCTTGTAATACAATAGGATTATAATTTCTTTCAGTTATAAAATAATGTAAAAGTTTCATTACTATCAAATTTTTTCTATCCATTGTTTCTTCTTCCATTATTCCATCTCCTTATTATTTTATAGTTTCTAAATAATCATTAAATTCTTTAGGCAAATCACTTTCAAAATATATTTCTTTACCTGTTCTAGGATGTTTAAATCTTATACTCTTTGAATGTAAAAATTGTCCAAATTCAGTAGTATTTTTCTTCTTACCATATATAGGATCATTATATATTGGATATCCTATATATTCCATATGTACTCTTATTTGATGAGTCCTACCAGTATCCAATTTACATTCTATTAATGTTTTATCACTATATCTTTTTAATACTTTAAAATGAGTTATACTATCTTTACTATTTATATCTGTAATCATCATTTTTTGTCTATTATCAATATCCCTTCCAATAGGAGCATCAATAGTACCAGTTTCATGCATAATAACGCCATCTACTAATGCAATATATATTCTTTCTACTTCTTTATTCTTTATCATTTCAGATAATTTCTCATGAGTAAAATCATTCTTTGCTACTACTAATAATCCACTAGTATCCTTATCAATCCTATGTACAATACCAGGTCTAATAGGACTACTACCTTTACTAAGATTAAATCTATATATTAAAGCATTAACCATAGTACCAGTATAATTACCTGGAGCTGGATGAACTACCATACCACTCTTTTTATTAATAACTAATAAATCATCATCTTCATATACAACATCTAATGGAATATCTTCACCATCTACTTTTATTTCAAAAGTTAAATCATCATTCACTTCAACAACATCATCTACTTTTACTTGATGACTAGAATTTACTTCTTTTCCATTTAGAAGTATTTTACCTTCTTTTATTAGTTTTTGGATTTTACTACGACTAATATCTAACTCAATAGATAAATATTGATCTAATCTATCATTATTTTCTTTTACTACTACGTCCATGATTTTCCTCCTTAATAACTTCAAAAGCCAATAAAATAACTCCTACTACTATACAAGTATCAGCTAAATTAAATATTGGAAAGTTATAATTAAATATTTTTACTCCAATATAATCAATAACATAATTATTAATTACTCTATCAACAAAGTTTCCTAATATACCACCTAATAATAATCCATAATATATTATAGATAATTTAGTAAACTTTTTCTCTTTTCCAATATAAGTGTTTAAAAATATAAATACAACTGCACTAATAATAGTAAGCGCCCAAGTACAATTATTAAACAAACTCCAAGCAGCACCAGTATTTCTAGTGTTAGTAAGATAAATTAATTTTGGTATTATATTAATAGTACTATTAATAACAATATTAGAACTAACTAAAAATTTTATAAATTGATCAACAATTAAAGTTATTAATGTAATTGTATAAATATTCTTCTTCATTTTCTTCACCTCTTAATATTATATCAAAATTAAATGTTTTTTAATATAAAAAAGTGCTAATTAGCACTTTTACTTACATGTATAACCTTCTGCTTTTGCTTGACTAATAAATTTATTAACATCCTCATCTAATTTAGCATCTAAAGATATTTCTTCAGTAACTCCATTATTTTCATATGAAAAATTTTCAAAATTATTTAAGTCAAATTTTTGAATACT
This sequence comes from uncultured Muribaculaceae bacterium, assembly GCA_964389735.1. Lineage (GTDB taxonomy): Bacteria > Bacillota_I > Bacilli_A > RF39 > UBA660 > JAQUVS01. The sequence continues at coordinate 1,537 of CAYMEJ010000011.1, read as the reverse complement.
ATTAATTGTTAAATCATTAACTTCACATGAAGCATCATATCCAGAATGATTTTTTAAATTAGGATTTTCAGTATTACAATTTGTAACAGCAGTATTATAAAAACTATCTTTAGTTTTATATATTGTTGACATATATATATCTATTTTCTTTAATTTATTGTTTTCATGATAATAAATCATTTTTCCACCTAAACTAGTTGTTTCAGTTAGTTCAGTAGGTTTAACTTCACAAGTAATTGTTTTCAAATTTTCTTTATTAGGAGTTGTAGTTACAGTAGGTGATGGTTTAGTTGTTGCTGTAGGTGTTGGAGTACTTATTGGAGTTTGTTGTTTTTTATTTAAGTTTTGTTCACTTTTCCAATCCTCAATCATTACACCTATTTCAGGTAAAAACCAAATATATCCCAATACACAAGTAAAGAAAATTATTAATAAAACTACCTTCCATTTTTTTATTGGTGTATACGGAATTTCTTCTTTAATTGGTGTTACAGGAATATCAGTCCCTTTTTCTTCAGTTTGTATTTGTGAATTTAATACCTCTGGTGTAACTTTTGGTTCCTCAACTACTTGTTGTTGTGTAGATTGTTGAATTGGAGTTACTTGCGATTGCTCTACTATTGGTGTTGTATTAACAGGTTGTTGTACAACAGGTGTTTCTTCATTTGTAGTAGGAGTCGTATTTTCTTTATCCCAAGCTGATGCATAAGGATTATTTTCTATATTATCTTTTTTTTCTTCATTATTTGTTGGGTTCATAATAAACCTCCTTTTATTCTATAAATAGATTATAACAAAAAAAGAATTATCTTAAAAGATAATTCTTAATATTTATTATTTTTTTGCATCAAATTTCTTTCTAGACTCAGTATCTAATATTCTTTTTCTTAATCTAATATTTAATGGTGTTACTTCTACAAGTTCATCACTATTAATATAATCTAATGCATATTCCAAAGTAATTGGTCTAGGTCTTTTTAATACAACAGTCTTATCAGCTGAAGAAGCTCTCATATTAGTTAATTGTTTACCTTTAACAGCATTTACTGCTAAATCTGTTTCTCTATTACATTCTCCAACAATCATACCTTCATATACTTCAGTACCAGGTTCAACAAACATAACCCCTCTGTCTTCCAAAGCACCTAAAGCATACGCCGTAGTTTTACCAGTTTCAGTAGTTATTAAAACACCAAGTTTTCTTTCTCCAACTTCAATATTTTCGTAAGGTCTATATTCTTTAAATGTATGATTAATAATACCATAACCCTTAGTCAATGTCATAAAATCAGTTGAGAATCCAATTAATCCACGAGATGGTATTGTATATGTTAATCTAACTTGATTTTCAAAGTTAGTCATATTTTCCATTACAGCACCACGAGTTCCTAATTGTTCAATAACAGCACCTACTGTATCTTCATGAGTTTCAATTTGTAAATCTTCATATGGTTCCATTTTAACACCATCAATTTCTTTAATGATAACAACTGGTTTTGAAACTTGAAGTTCAAATCCTTCTCTTCTCATATTTTCA
>CAYMEJ010000010.1:0-30625 GCA_964389735.1 uncultured Muribaculaceae bacterium | reverse complement strand
TATGCTAAAATCATATATGTTTGAAGCCTCTAAGCTCAAACCGCATTGAAAAGGTTTATAAAACAATTTAATTTGTACCTTAAAAGCGAGTCTAGAAAATAATAAAGGAGGTATATTATGAAAGCAATTATTAAAACAGGTGGTAAACAATATTATGTTTCTGAAAAAGAAGCTATCTATGTTGAAAAATTAGATGGTAATGAAGGAGACAAAGTTGTATTTAATGAAGTATTAATGCTTGATGGAAAAGTAGGTAATCCTTACATTGCAAAAGCAACTGTTGAAGGTGTGATTTCTAAACAAGGAAAACAAAAGAAAATTAGAATTTTCAGATACAAACAAAAAGATAGAAGTCATAGAAAAACTCAAGGTCATAGACAACCATATACAAAAGTTGAAATTACAAAAATTAATGGGTAATTAAAATGATAAAAATAAATATTTCTAAAGAAAACAATATAATAAAAGAAATTACTATAACAGGTCATGCAATGTATGATGATTATGGTAAAGATATAGTATGTTCTGCTGTTAGTACATGTATAATTACTACAATAAATGCAATAGTAGAATTAGATAATAGTTATATTGATGTAATAGAAAATAAAGAATTTATTATTAAAATAAATAAAACTGATAAAGTTTGTGATACTCTTATTAAAAATATGTTAACAATATTAAATGAGTTATCAGAACAATATCCAAAAAATATAAAAATATTGTAAGGAGGAACAATCCATGAAAAGAATGATTTTAAATATACAATTATTCGCACACCACAAAGGTCAAGGTTCTACTTCAAATGGTAGAGACTCAGCTGGACGTAGATTAGGTGCAAAAGCAGCAGATGGAGAATTTGTAACTGCTGGATCAATTCTTTACCGTCAAAGAGGAACTAAAATATTCCCAGGAAACAATGTAGGTAGAGGGAATGATGATACATTATTTGCTAAAGTAAGTGGTATCGTTAAATTTGAACGTGTAGGTAAAGATAAAAAACAAGCAAGTGTTTATGAAGAAACTGCAAAATAAAAAATAAACTCCATATAGGAGTTTTTATTTTATAATATAAATATCAAAGGGGTGATATCATGTTTATAGATGAAGTTAATCTAGAAGTTCATGCCGGTAATGGTGGAGACGGATGTACTGCTTTTAAAAGAGAAAAATATATACCAATGGGTGGACCATTTGGTGGTAATGGTGGTAGAGGTAGTAATATAGTTTTCAAAGTAGATGAAGGATTACATACACTTTTAGATCTTAGATATAATAGAATTATTAAAGGTAAAAAAGGTCAAAATGGTTTAGGTAAAAATTGTAATGGTAAATCAAGTGAAGATGTAATAATCAAAGTACCACAAGGTACAGTAGTAACTGATTCTGATACAGGATTAATATTAGCTGATTTAAAGAATAAAGATGATGAAGTTATTATTGCATATGGTGGTAGAGGTGGAAGAGGTAATACAGCCTTTAAAACACAAAGTAATCCAGCACCAAACTTTTCAGAAAATGGTGAACCTGGTGAAGTTAAATATTTAAAAGTAGAATTAAAACTATTAGCAGATGTTGGTTTAGTAGGACTTCCAAGTGTAGGTAAATCTACATTAATATCAATGGTATCAAAATCAAAACCTAAAATTGCAGCATATCATTTTACTACATTAACACCAAATCTTGGAGTATGTCGTGATACAAAGAATAGAACTTTTGTAATGGCAGACTTACCTGGTTTAATAAAAGGTGCTAGTGAAGGAGAAGGATTAGGCGATAGATTCTTAAGACATATAGAAAGAACAAGAGTAATTGCACATATCATAGATATGAGTGGATATGAAGGTAGAGAACCATATGAAGATTATGAAACTATTAATAATGAATTAAATAATTTTAGTGATAAATTAACAAAAAAACCTCAACTTATTATTGCAAACAAAATGGATATAGAAGGATCAGAAGAAAACTTAAAACAATTTAAGAAAAAAGTAAAAGCAGAAATAATACCAATAAGTGCAATGAATAATGAAGGATTAGATATAGTACTTACTAAACTAGCAGACATGTTAGATGAAGTAAAAGAAGAGCCATTATATGAAGAAGATCAATTTGAAGGACATGTATTATATAAATTCAAAAAAGAAGCACCATATGAAATAGAACAAGAAGGTAATACATGGATAATAAAAGGTGAAGAAGTAGAAAAACTATTTAGAATGACTAAATTTACTACTGAAGAAGGAATATTAAGATTTGCAAAAAGACTTCGCAGAATGGGTATAGACGATAAATTAGAAGAATTAGGAGCAGTAGAAGGAGATATTGTTAAAATATTAGACTTTGAATTCCAATTTAAGAACTAAAAAAAGAGAAATTATTTTCTCTTTTTTATTATTGCAAAATTAGGTGTAGGAAAAATTTTTTTTCTCTTTGTTTCTTCATCTTTATCAAAGTCTTCAAATGATATATCATTCTTTATAGTTAATTCGTAATCTCTATATTTTTTAATTAAAGCATATTCTTTCTTTAATTGTTTATATGTAAAATTATCAACATTATTTATATTTATTGTACCAGTTCTAGGTTTCTTTTCATTTGATATAATATATGTTTTATTAGAATAATCTTTAAAAGAATTATATCCCATTAAATAGAAATCATATTTCTTCTTATCTCTAATTAATTCTATTGAATCCTTCAATAAATATAATGAAGAAATAGTACCTAATACAGATACTGTAGTACATAATCCTTCACCAGTCAAAACTGTAGGAGCATAAGATAATACTGAAATTGCACCTAAAGCAATTGGTAAACATAAATCAACCTTATCTTTAACATATTTTTCAGCTTGGTATATTTGATCTTTTCTAACTCTTTCTAATATATGTTCTTTATTAGGTAATTTAATTGTACTACCATCCAAGTAATGAACTATTATATTATTATCAACTATATCATAATGAGTAATAACTTCATCATCACTATAAAAAGATATTTTATTTTTCATAGAAATCCCTCCAAAATATGTTTAATATAATAACATAAAAAAAGATATATTTCAATTAATTTTTAATATATCTCCAACCTTAATATCTTTATCAATTGAACCCATAGGAAGTAAATAAGTATAATAAACTTTAAATTTAGGAAGTATTAATCTTTCAGTATTAAAAAATCTATAAATTTTTATTATTTTATTATTTTTATCAGTCATCAAAACATCTAACTTTTGACAAACAAAATAAGTACTAACACTTCTTCTATTATGATATCTAAGACCTATAGTAATAGGATCTAAATAAAATTTAAAACCTTTAAATCTATTAATAAATCCTTTACATTCATTAAATTAAACTTTATTTTTATTAAATACAATATACATATTTATTCACCAAAAATAATATAACATAATAAAATATATTTGACAAACAATAAAACAAAAGATAAACTATAAATGTATAAAAACTGGAAGGTAGGTAGAAAAAATGAGTGGACATTCTAAATGGGCAACAATACATCGTAAAAAAGGAGAACTTGATGCTGCTAGAGGAAAGGTATTCCAAAAGTTAGCAAAAGAGTTATATGTAGCTGCAAGAGGTACAGATGGTAATCCAGATAACAATCCATCTTTAAGAGCAGTAATAGAAAAAGCAAGAGGGCAAAACATGCCTAAAGATAATATTAAAAATGCTATAGATAAAGCAACAAAAGCAAATGGTGGAGCAGACTTCGAAAGCATTAGATATGAAGGATATGGTCCTCATGGAATAGCAGTAATGGTAGACTGTTTAACAGATAATAGAAATAGAACAGCATCATTAGTAAGAGCAGCTTTTACTAAACGTGGAGGTAACTTAGGAACTGATGGTTCAGTATCATATATGTTCAATAAAAAAGGTGTAATAGTAATAGATAAAACATTTGATGAAGATGAATTAATGATGGTAGCACTAGATAATGGAGCAGAAGACTTTATAACAGATGATGATGCATATGAAATATATACAACACCAGAAGACTTTTTAAATGTAAAAAAAGCATTAGAAGACTTTGGTATAGAAGAATTCTTAACTAGTGAAATAACTTATGTAGCAGAAAATGAAATAAAATTAGATGATGAGCAAACAGAAAAAGTTCAAACTCTAGTAGAAGTACTAGAAGATATTGATGATGTTCAAAGTGTATATCATAATTTAAGTGAATAGAAAGTATAATTACTTTCTTTTTTTCTACAAAAAATTAACTCATTATTATCTATAATGTACATATAATGAACTGGTGATAATATGAAAAAAATAATTGGATTAATAGTATTAGTAATATCAATAATAGGAATTATATTAGTAAATAAAGAAAAACCCAAAAAAGAAGAAAGAAATGTAGTAGAACATAAGGGAATATTTATTACATATATAGAATTAAGCGATTATTTTCATAATAAAACATCTAATGAATTAAAAAGTAAAGTTGATAAAATAATAAATAATTTAAAAAAAGATAAATTTAATAATATATATCTACATGTTAGACCATTTTCTGATGCCATTTATGAATCTAATATTTTCCCATCAAGTAAAACAATAGTAAATAATGAAGGTGAAGAATTACCACTAGATATATTAGAATATTTTATTAAAAAATCCCATCAAAATAATATTAAACTACATGCATGGATAAATCCTTATAGAATAAGTAATAATACTAATACCAGTATTATTTCAATAAAGAATCCATCTTTTAAATGGCTTGGTACAAACAATGTAAAAGTAATAGATAATAAAGGAATCTATTATAATCCGGCAAGTAAAGATGTAGAAGAATTAGTATTAAATGGAGTAAAAGAAATAATAAACAACTATAATGTAGATGGAATATTATATGACGATTATTTTTATCCTGATAAGACTATAGATATAGATAATTATAATAATACCAATAAAGAAATATCTATAGAACAATATAGATTAAATATAATAAACAGTCTAATTCAAGAAACATATAAACTAATAAAACAATACAACAAAGATATATTATTTGGAGTAAGTCCCCAAGGAAATATAAATAATAATTATAGCGATGAATATGCTGATATAAAGACATGGCTAAAAGAAAAAAATTATTTAGATTATATAATGCCTCAAATATACTTTGGATTTAATAATCAAAATCAACCATATAATAAAGTAATAAATGAATGGAATAATCTAATAAAAAATGATATAGATCTAATAATCGCACTAGGCCTATATAAAAGCAATACAATAGATGAATATGCTTTATCTGGAAAAGATGAATGGATAAGAAATAATAACATAATAAAAAAGCAAATAATAATTGCAAGAAATATTTCTAATTATATAGGGTATACTATCTTTAGATATAATGATTTCTATCATAATGAAAAAGCAAAAAAAGAACATGATAATTACTTAAAATTAATAAATATGTAAAATCAAAATTTATTTAATTGAAAAAATTAGTATATAGTGATATCATTTAATTATAATAGGAGTGATAAAATGAGTAAATTAAATAAAAAAGGATTTACATTAGTAGAATTATTAGCAGTTATTATTATTTTGTCTATAATAATGTTAATAGCAATACCAAATGTAGTATCAATACTTGATAAAAACAAAAGACAAGGATATGTATCAGACACAAAGAAATTAGTAGCACAAGTATCAACTACTTTAAGACGTAATACTGAAATACCAATGCCAGTAAATAATACAGAAGCAGTACTTTTTTATTTAACAGATGTTGATAATGGAGATTTTGAAGAAGACCCGGAAGGTAATAAATATAGTCAAACTAAATCTTTTGTGATAGTAACATGGAAACAAGGCGAAGATGGAGATGAATATAATTATTATGTTCAATTATTAGGAATAGAAGATGAAAGTGATCCGAACTCAGCACAAAGAGGAATGATATTGATAAACTCTAATGATTTAAAAGAGGATTCTGCACTTGAAAAAATAAGTAAAGAAACTGGAGATTTCTCATATACTGAAGCAGAAATATTAGCAAAAACAAAATCATTATCAGGTAATCCAATTACTACTATTATAAAGGCAAGTGATTATATAGAACTATAAGTTGACATAGGTTTACATTACCAATAATAAATTAAATTAAAGTAATTGACAAAGAAAAATTAAAGAATTATACTTAATATGTAATAAAAAATAGAAGGAGAAAGAAAATGAAAAAATTAAACAAAAAAGGGTTTACATTAATCGAATTACTTGCAGTTATCGTTATTCTAGGTGTTATTATGGTAATCGCTGTACCAGCAGTTACAAAATACATCAATCAATCAAGAAAGGATTCATATATCTCAACAGCTAAAAGCTTTGCAGATGCAGTATCAACTGCAGCAACAACAAACACTGGTACTAATTATCAATTACCAGCAGATGGAAAAGCTATAGTAGTAGATGTTAAAAAAGTTAAATTAAATAAAGGTGGACAATCACCATATACTAATGAAGACTTTGGTAAAGATACAAACTCATTTGCACAAGTTATAGTTTATAATAACGGTGGAGATTATGAATATTATTTCGTATCTAAAGACTCAAAAGGAAACGCAATCGATGGAAGAGGAACTTCAGCTAAAGAAGTAGATGCTCTAGAAAGAGATGACGTTAAAAGTAATTCTTCATTAGAAAAAATCAAAGCAGCAGATAGTTTAACATTAGGTTCTAACACAGTTGCATCTGGTGATTTCGAAGTATTCGAATAAAAATAATTAAGAAGCAGAAATGCTTCTTTTTTTGTTTTTGTATAATATTTAAAAATATGGAAATATTAAAATTAAAAGGAGGATTTATGAAGAAAAAAGGATTTACATTAATAGAACTATTAGCAGTAATAGTAATACTAGGAGTAATAATGGTAATAGCAGTACCAGCAGTAACTAGATATATTAATCAATCAAGACAAGATTCATTTATATCAACTGCTAAAAGTTATGTAGATGCAGTTCAAACAGCATCTGTAACTAATGGAAGTGATTCATATCAAGTACCTAGTGATGGTAATGCAGTAGTAGTTAAATTAACATCCATAAAATTAAATAAAGGTGGTACTAGTCCATATGGTGGAGACTTTGTAGATGACTATTCTTATATAATCATTTATAATAAATCTGATAAAGTAGTATATTACTTCCAAGCGGTAGATGCTAAAGGTAATTACATTAATTGTTTAGCAGATAATATAGATGCAGATAAATTAACTAGAGCAAATGTAAAAGCAGCAGCATCAACAGCAGATACAGGTATACCAGCAGCAACTGGTGATACAATAACATTAACAATGAATGATGAATCTGAAGTAACTGCATCAGTATACTAATAAAAGGAGCTAATCTCCTTTTTTATTGTAATAAAATTATGATTATGATATTATTTAGTTAAGGATAGTGATAATATGCATAAGAATAAAAACGGATTTACTTTAATAGAATTATTAGCAGTCATAGTTATATTAGGAGTAATTATGGTAATAGCAGTACCAGCAGTTACTAAGTATATTAATAATTCTAGGAAAGATAGTTTTGTAATAACTGCAAAAAACTTTATTGATTCAATAAAAATAGATACACAAGATGGCAGATATAAATTACCTGCATCAGAAAATGAAGTGACTTTAATATCATATAATTTGTTTGATCTATCAAAAGGTGGTAAAACTAGTCCATATAGCAGTAAATGGGTAAATAGTAGGACATATATAATCATCTTATATAATAATACAAATAATAGTAATGAATATTATTTTGCAGGACAAGATGAAAAAGGTAATGCAATACCTCTAACTATGGAATCAAAATTAGATAGAAGTAAAATAGTAGAAGGACATAATACAATGCCTGTAACAATACAAGAATTAACCGGTACAACTATAGGTGATACAAAAGATATAGCTAATATTGAAGGTTTAGATGCTTCATTAAGAGGTACTTTTACAACTTGGAAATTAACAGCATACACAAAAGAATAGGAGTGATATTATGTTACTAATAGGATCACATGTATCTTTTAACAAGGATACTCAATTAATAGGAAGTGTAGAAGAAGCATTAAAATATAATTCAACTACATTTATGTTTTATACAGGAGCACCTCAAAATACTAATAGATGTAAAATAGAAGATGGATTAACTTTAGAAGCACTTGAATTAATAAAAAAGAGTGACATAGATTACAGTAAAGTTATAGTACATGCTCCATATATAATAAATCTAGCTAATAAACAAAAAGTAGAGACATTTTCTTTTTCAGTTAGATTTTTAACAGAAGAAATAGAAAGATGCGAACAATTAGGAATTAAATACTTAGTATTACATCCAGGATCACATGTAGGAAGTGGTATTGAAGAAGGAATACTTGCAATATCAGATGGACTTAATAAAGTATTAGATACAGATAATAATAAAGTAATGATATTATTAGAAACAATGTCTGGTAAAGGTACAGAAATAGGCTCAAATTTTAACGAAATAAATCAAATAATAGAAAGAGTCAATAAAAAAGAAAGAATCGGTATATGCATGGATACATGCCATTTAAATGATGCAGGTTATGATATTAAAGATTTTGATAAAGTATTAGATGATTTTGATAAAATAATAGGACTAAATAAACTAAAAGCAATTCACATTAATGATAGTAAGAACTTAATTAATGCTCATAAAGATCGTCATGAAAATATAGGACTAGGTACTATTGGATTTAATACATTATTAAATATTATATATAATGAAAGACTAACTAATATTCCTAAAATATTAGAAACACCATATATAGATCATGAATTTCCTCCATATAAATACGAAATAGAAATGATCAAAAATAAAAAGTTTAATAATAACTTATTAGAAGATATAAAAAAACAAGATTAAATCTTGTTTTTATATTTCATAAATAAATCATATATTTTATTATAATTATCTTCACTAAGATTACTCTTTATTTTTAATAGTATCTTTTCATAATCACCACTAAGTAATATCTTATAATCCTTTTTTACATAATTATATACTATATCTAATTCATACTTACTTAGACAAATATTCTCCTTTAATAGAAAATCATTAACATTATCAACTTTTAAATTTTTAATATACATTTCAATTAAATCTCTCATAAAATCACCCTTTTAATAGATAATATGTAATATTTTTATTAATTAGTACACAATAATAATGGTGAACTATATGAAAAATAATACTATAAACACTAGAATAGAAATAATAAAATATATAATTATATTTCTTTTTATAATAATACTTTTCAATTTATATAAAATAACAATATTTGAAAACAATATATATAAAGAGAAATTATCTTCTTTAACAAATAAAATAATAGAAGGACCAACTGCACCCAGAGGAAGAATATTAGATAGAAATTATAATATTTTAGTAGACAATGAAAGTATTCCTACAATATACTATCAAAAAGAAAATAATATAAGTATAGAAGATGAAATAGAATTAGCAAACATCCTTAGTAAACATCTATCATTGGAATACAATAAACTATTAGATAGAAATCTAAAAGAATTCTATTTATTAACTAGTAACATAGATAGAATCACTAAAGAAGAATATAGGCTTTTAGAAGAAAGAAAACTAACAAATAGAGATATATATGAATTAAAAATAAATAGAATTACTAATGAAGAATTAAATAATTTGACAGAAGATTATAAAAAAACCGCATATATTTACTATTTAATGAATAAAGGATACTCATATCAAGAAAAAATAATAAAAGAAGATGCTACTGATGAAGAATATACTTATATATCAGAAAATATAAGTAAATTAAAAGGAATAAATGCTAAAATGAGTTGGAGAAGAATATATCCATATAATGAAACATTTAAAATGATGTTAGGAAATGTCTCTTTAATACCAAATGAAAGTAAAGATGAATATTTGTCCAAAGGTTATAATATATCGGAAAAAGTTGGAACTAGTTATATAGAAAAACAATATGAAGAATATCTAAAAGGAAAAAACTCTACATATATTAAATTATCTAGCAATGAAAAAAAATTAATATCAAATGAAATAAGAGGAAATGATATAGTATTAACAATAGATATAAATATTCAAAAAGAAGTAGAAAAAATATTAGAAGAACAATTAAAAAGAGCAAAAACAGAAGCCAATACTAATTTCTTTAATAAGACATATGTAGTAATACAAGAACCAAATACTGGAGAAGTATTAGCAATGTCAGGGAAACAAATAATAAAGAAAAATAATAAATATATATTTAATGATGTTACAAGTGGTATTCTAACTGATCCAATGGTACCAGGAAGTGTAATAAAAGGGGCAAGTATGTTAGTAGGATACAATACTGGTGCAATAAAAATTAATGAATATATGACTGATGAATGCATAAAGATTAAATCAACTCCAAAAAAATGTTCATCACATCAAGTAGGAAGATTAAATGATATAAAAGCTTTAGCAGAATCATCTAATGTTTATCAGTTTAAAATAGCAATAAGAGTGGGTAATGGTAATTATAAATATAACCAACCACTTAAATTAGATCCAGAAGCATTTAATATATATAGAAATATATTTAAACAATTTGGTCTAGGTACAAAAACAGAAATAGATTTACCAATTGAAAGTTTAGGATATATTGGAAAAAGTACAGAAACAAATCACTTATTAAACTTATCAATGGGTCAATATGATACATATACTCCAATTCAATTATCACAGTACATTACTACTATAGCATCCAATGGTAATAGATTAAAACCACATTTATTAAAAGAAGTTAAAGAAAAAAATAATACTAAAAAAATAGAACCAATAATATTAAATAAAGTAGAAACAAAAGAAGAATACCTAAAAAGAATACAAGAAGGGTTTAAAGCTGTAATGACAGTAGGATTAGGAAGAAATGTTATGGGCAATGCACCAAATCCAGCAGGTAAAACAGGAACCAGTGAAAGTTTCATTGATACTGATAATGATGGAATAATAGATACAGAAACAGTTTCAAATGCATTTGTAGGGTACGCACCATCTGATAATCCTAAAATGACTATAACAGTAACCTCACCAGATGTAGAAAATCCTAACACTAATATTAGCTATCATAGTTATGTAAATAGACGAATAGCAAGAGAAATTTCTAATAAATACTTTAATATTAAGTAAAAACTAAAAAAAGTTTTTGCTTTTTTCCTATTTTATGGTAAAATACATATAGGAAACAAGGAGGGAAGAAAAATGGCAAAGGTAGGAAATAGACAAAATAAAACCTTAGTATGTACTGAATGCGGTAAAGAAGGATATAGAAAAAGTAAAAACGTAAAAAATACTACAGATCGTTTAGAATTAAGTAAATATTGTTCAAATTGTAGAAAACATACTACACATAAAGAAAAAAAATAAAATAAATATAATTATTAATATAATGAAGGGAGGTTTTACAATATGATAAATACAAATGATTTTAAACCAGGTATAACAATTTTATTTGAAGGAAATATATATACAATATTAGAATCAAATCATGTTAAACCAGGAAAAGGTGCAGCTATTGTTAAAGCTAAACTTAAAAATTTAAGAACAGGTTCAATAGCAGAACAAACATTTAATTCAGGAATTAAAATAGAAACTGCTCGTATTGAAAGAAGAGATTCACAATTCTTATATGCAATGGGTGATACTTATTACTTTATGAATATGGAAACATATGAACAATTAGAATTAAGTAAAGATTCATTAGGTGATGATGCTAAATTCTTAAAAGAAAATTTAATAGTTAGTATTACAACATATGAAGGTGAAATATTAGGTATTGGTTTACCTGACAAAATAGAACTTCTTGTTACACACACTGAACCAGCAGTAAAAGGAAATACTTCTTCAGGAGCAACAAAAGATGCTACATTAGAAACAGGAGTAACAATAAGAGTACCATTATTTATTGAAGAAAATGATACAATAATTATTTCTTCAAAAGATGGAAAATACGTATCAAAAGCATAGTAATATGCTTTTTTATTTTGTTCTAATCATAATTATTAATTTTTTTAATATATATTATATTGAAAGGAAGGATGCTTAAATGATAAATAAGCAAGGATTATGGTTTTTAACATTATTTAGTTTAATATTAGTATTAAGTGTATATTACATAACAATGCCTAATGATTTATTAATAAAAAATAATAACTATTCAGATGAGCAAAAAGTAGTAAAAGAAGAAACAAAAGTAACTATAAAAGAAAGTGATGCCATTTTAGCACTAAAAGTAAGCTTAGAAGAAGAAAGAAATAAAGAAATAGAAGAATTAAGAACAATAATGTCAAATAGCGAGGCAACTATAGAAGAAAAAAATGAAGCATATGAACAAATAAAATATTTAACAAACTTAAAAGGAAAGGAAGAAGAGTTAGAAACAAAAATAAAAAATAATTTTAAGATAGATTGCTTTATTAAAATAGATAATAACGAGATAAAAGTAACTGCAGTAAAGGATAAACATGATAGCACCCTTGCCAATAATATAATGAGATCTATCCAAGAAGAATATAAAAATAAAATGTTTATAACAGTAAAATTTGAAAAATAGTTAAAATCATTATCTATTTATTAATTTCCTCATAAAATATAATATATGTATTAAAATGAGGAGTGATTAAGTGAAACAAAGAATCTTAACAAAAAGAGAAGAAGAAGTCTTTAAATTATTAATACAAAATAAAACAACAAAAGAAATAGCAATTATTTTAAAAATAAGTGAAAAGACAGTAAGAAACCATATATCTAATGTAATACAGAAATTAGATGTAAAGGGTAGAAGTAGTGCAATAGTTGAATTACTGAAATTGAATGAAATATCATTATAATCGTACTATAATAGTACGATTTTTCATATTATAGATTAGGTGATAATATGTTAAAGAAAAAAGCAATAGAAAAGATATTAATAACTACTTTTACAATATTTATAATATTTGTATTTTATTTAATTCCCGAAAAAATAAATGATAAATATTTAGATGTTGAACAAGAAATAGAATATGTAAGTAGTACATCAACAAATGAAATATATTTACTTGGTCCTAATAATTACTTAGTAAAAGTAAATGTATTGATAGAAGAAGAAAAACCAATGGATAAAATAAAAAAAGTAATTGAATACTTAACAATAAATAAAAAAGAAACTCTTCCAACCGGATTAAAGGGAATAATACCAGAAAACACAAAATTAAATAAAGTAAATATAGAAAAAGAAATAGCAACATTAGATTTTAATGAGGAACTATTAAATGTAAATGAACAATTAGAAGAAAGGTTAATAGAAGCAATAACTTTTGGAATTTTAAATGTAGAAGGTATAAAAGGAGTTAAAATAACAATAAATAATACAATTATAACAACACTCCCTAAGACAAAAAAAGAAATACCAGAAATATTAACAAGAGATTTTGGTATTAATAAAAGATATGATATAAATAATAGAAATTCTATTCAAAAAGTTGTAATATTTTACTTAGATAAAATAAGTAATAACAATTATTATGTACCAGTAACAAAGTACATAAATGATGATAGAGATAAAATAGAAATAATAATAGAAAATTTAGCAAGCAAATATATATTTGAAAGTAACTTAAAATCAATGCTAAATCAAAATACAGAATTAATTAATTATGAGATAGATGATGAAATAATGGTATTAAACTTTAATGATGCAATATTTAATCAAGAAAAGATTTTAGAAGAAGTTACATATACATTATCATATTCAGTATTTGCTAATTATGATGTAAAGGAAATAATGATAGAAGTAGATGGTAAAGAAATTACAAAAATAAAATGAAA
Source organism: uncultured Muribaculaceae bacterium (assembly GCA_964389735.1). GTDB lineage: Bacteria > Bacillota_I > Bacilli_A > RF39 > UBA660 > JAQUVS01. The sequence goes on along the minus strand of CAYMEJ010000010.1, from coordinate 16,737 downwards.
TAGTATTGAAAAATAATAAATTTTGTTGTATAATTCTATTTGTCTTATGAATTACATGACAAAATTTGTCCTGGTAGCTCAGCTGGATAGAGCAATGCCCTTCTAAGGCATCGGTCAAGCGTTCGAATCGCTTCCAGGACACCATCTGATATTAAACTCAAGGATTTTCTTGAGTTTTTATTTTATGAGGAAGAAATATGAAAACAAAAATAAATGATTTAAAAAACAGGGGATATATAACAGATAAAGATATAGTAAATTATAATAATCTATCTTTAGATGAAATAATAAGCCTATTAGATTCTTTCAAATCATATGAAAGAACAATAGCAATAAGATTATTATATAATAAAGAAATAAGTAATAATAATATAATAAAGAAATTACTTGATAAATTAAAACAAGAGAAGTCTTTATATACTAAAATAGAAATATGTAAATATTTAGAAAAATATAATAATTGTGATTTGATGATTAAATACTTAGGTATAATAGGAAACAACCAATATAAAGAAATAGGTAAAACATCAAATAAAAAAAGTTATCCGTTACCAAGAGATATAATTGCAAGAACTTTAGGTAAAACAAACGAAAAAAATATAGATATATTATTTAAAGTATTAGACACAAATAATATGATACAAATAAGTGAAGTAATTGATGCAATAGGATATATGATTTTTTATAATGAGAACTTAGATACATTAGATAACTTTAATATAATTACAAAAAATATAGAAAGATATTTTAATAATGAATTAATATTATGGAAGTTAATAACCTGTTTATCCGGCTTTAATAGTAAAGAATGTATCAATTATTTATATGAATTAGATAAAAGAATTAATAATGAAAAATTATTAAAAGAAATAAAAAGAAGTATTAAATTAATAACAAACAAAAAAGGAATATAAATTCCTTTTTATTATGCAATTCTACTATGGGTATTATTTTTATCCTTTTCTTTATCTAAATCATACATTTTATTAATTAAATTAAGAGGACTAGAATTTAAGAACTCTCCAGGAGTAATTGAATTAAAATTAGTAGGTCCCTTTAATAAAACATTATCATAATAATCATTATCTTCTTTAATCTTTTCAATTCTTTCAATATTAGCATCAACATATTCTTCAGTATGTAAAAGTCTTCCACCAACAGTAGGACTATCATTATTTTTAGTATTAACACCAACTGTTTCTAAATATTCTCTAAATCTATCATCAGTAATTTTATCACCACGTTCAACTTGTAATTTATACCTAAAATCTGTCTTTAATTCTTCCTTTATCTTAAAAAATAACTCTTTCTTATATTTTAATATTTCATCCTTAGTACCCTTAATACATGCTTCATAATATTTAAGATAAATATTTTCTCTATCATTTTGTAATTCCATAGCTTTCATTTTACCTTCAACAATAGAAAGCTTAAGTCTAAAGTCTTCTAAACAAAAATTAGAATGAGTCTTATTCTTTTTAATTTCATCATATAGTTCAGATATTTGTAAACTATGGTTAGAACTTTTTATTTGTTCACTAAGTGCTTCTTGTAAATCCTTAAATTTATTTTCAGTACCATAAATCATTTTATCTTCTTTTTTGCTATGTCCACCATAATAATTAACTTTTAATTCATCAAATTCTTCACTAAGTTTTTGATAAGTATCACTGTTAGAATTTCTTTTTTCTTTAATAGCAATTGCTATTTTTTCTAGATTAGCATAAGTATATCCATTCATAAAATCATTCCTTTATTATATATAAAATATAACACAAATATTTAAAAAAGAAAAGTATAATAAAAAATGAGTGCAAAAATAATATAAATTATGATATAGTTAATTGGTAAGATAGGTGACAATATGAATTATAATAAATTAAAAAACGAAGAAATTCTTAGTAATTTAAACACTAGAATAGAAGGATTAAATACAAAAGAAATAAATAAGTTACAAAAAGAAAACGGTAAAAATGTACTACCTAAAGAAAAAAAACCATCTACATTAATGATATTTCTATCAGAATTTATGGATTCAATAGTAATATTAATGGTAGTGGCAGCGACATTTTCGTTTGTAATAGGGGAAACATTAGATGGATTTGCAATAATATTTATAATACTAGTAGATGCAATAATGGGTACTGTTCAAGAAGTAAAAGCAGGCAAAAGTGCAGAAGCATTAGAAAATTTAATTAAAGTAAAAACAAAAGTTATTAGAGAAACTAAAGAAGAAGAAATTAATGCTGAAGATCTAGTAGTAGGAGACATAGTATTATTAGAATCAGGTAATATAATAAGTGCAGATCTAGTTATACTAGAGTCAAAAAATCTGACAGTAAATGAATCAATATTAACCGGAGAATCACTAAATATAGTAAAATCTGTTAATGAAGATAAATTACTATATGCAGGTACATCTGTAATAACAGGTAGAGCAACAGCAGTAGTAATAGGAATAGGATTAAATACCGAAGTAGGTAAAATAGCTAATAAAGTAACAGAAACAAAAGGTAGTAAATCTCCACTTACAATAAGAATGGAAAAATTTACTAAACAAATAACGATTTTAATAGTAATAACTGCAATAATAATAACATTAGTCTTAATATTAAAACAATTCCCCGCAACAGAAATATTTCTATCAGTTGTAGCTTTATCTGTATCAGCAATGCCAGAAGGATTACCCCTTGCATTAACATTAGCACTTACTATTGCATCTAACAGAATGGCTAAAAAGAATGTTATAGTAAAGAAACTAAACTCAGTAGAAAGTCTAGGTAGTTGTACAGTAATTGCAAGCGATAAAACTGGAACATTAACAGTAAATGAACAAACTGCTAAAAAAATATTATTACCAGATGATTCAACATATTTGATTGAAGGAACTGGATATAATGATAAAGGTAAAATAACTCCCATTGGTAATGCTAAAATAGAAAATGCATATGAAATAAGTAAACTTGGTGTAATAAATAATGAAGCAGTATTTGAAAAACATAATAATGAATGGGAGCAATTCGGTGATTCAATAGATATTGCATTCCTAGCACTGGGTAAAAAATTAAAGGTAGATATTTCTAAGATAGAAGAATTAGGAGAAATAGCATACGAATCAGAAAATAAATATTCTGCATTCTTTTATAGAGAAAATAATGAAAATATATGCACAATTAAAGGATCTTTAGAAAAAGTATTTGAATTTTGTAATTCGATGTTAATAAATGGTAAAAAAGTAAAATTAGATAAAGACAAAATAATAGAACAAAATACATTATTAGCAAAAGATGGATATAGAGTTATTGCGTTAGCAAAAGGAACATTTACTGATAAAGAAACAGAGTTAACTGAAAAGAATATAAAAGACTTAACATTTATTGGATTAGTTGCATTTATTGATCCTATTAGAGTAGAAACAATAGAATCAATAAATGATTGTAAAAAAGCAGGAATAAAGGTAATTATGGTAACAGGAGATCATCCTTTAACAGCTTTTTCAATAGCAAGAGAATTAAATATTGCATCTTCATTTGATGAAGTAGCAACAGGAGAAGATGTAGATAGATATTTCAAAGCAGATCAAGAAAAATTTGATAAATTTGTGCATAAAATAAAAGTATTTAGTAGAGTAACACCTATTCAAAAACTAGAAATAGTAGAGTCATTAAAAAGACAAGGCGAATTTGTAGCAGTTACAGGTGATGGAGTAAATGATGCCCCAGCAATAAAAAGTGCTAATATTGGTATAGCTATGGGAAATGGTACAGATGTTGCAAAAGAAACTAGTACTATGATAATAACAGACAATAACTTCCTATCTATTGTAGAAGGAATAAAAGAAGGTAGAAACGCTTATAGTAATATCAGAAAAGTAATATATATGTTATTATCATGTGGTATTGCAGAAGTACTATTCTATTTACTATCAATTGCCTTAGATTTACCAATTCCATTACTTGCAATTCAATTACTTTGGTTAAATCTAGTAACAGATGGGTTACAAGATATAGCACTATCCTTTGAAAAAGAAGGAAAAGACATAATGAAAAATAAACCTAGAAGTCCAAAAGAATCAATATTTGATAAATTATTATTACAAGAAACAACATTAGCGGGTATATCAATAGGAATACTAGTATTTGGATTATGGTATATATTAATAAAAAAAGCTAATATGGAAGTAACAACAGCAAGAGGATATGTAATGGCATTAATGGTATTTATCCAAAATATTCATGTATTAAATTGTAGAAATGAAAAAGAATCAACATTTAAATTATCTTTATTGAATAATCCATTAATGATAGTTACAATAGTTGGCTCAATTATTTTACAAATAATAGTAATGGAAGTACCAATATTTAGTAAATTCTTATCAACTGTAAGTATTCCATTTACTGATGTAATAATGCTATTCATATTAGCAATGCCTATATTAATAGTAATGGAAGCATTTAAATTAGTAAAAAGAGAAAAAGAAAAAAATTAAATTTTTTCTTTTTTTATGAGAATTTTTTAAACCATCTTACAATAATACATGTAGGAGGTGATAAAATGAAAAAATATCCAGTAGTAATTCAAGATGGTCTAAAAGATTGTGGAGTATGTTCTTTACTTATGATTATGAAGAAATATGGTGGTGGAGCTTCAAAAGAATATTTAAGAGAACTAACTAAAACAACAAAAGATGGTGTTAATGCATATTCATTAATAGATGCAGCAAAAAAATTAAATTTTTCTGCAAGTGGAGTAACTGGTAGTGTTGAACAATTAAATAATGATCTATTACCATGTATTGCACATGTAATAATAGATAAAAAATATAAACATTTCATAGTAATATACAAGATAAACAAAAATAAAAAAACTTTATTAATAGCAGATCCTGCAAAAGGATTAAAAACAATTACATTTAAAGAATTTAATCAAATAACAACAAATAATTATATATTATTAAAACCCAATAAAAAGATACAAAATATTTCGTGCAATAATATCCTAATCTCAAATATATTAACATTCATTAAAAAATTAAAAAAACCATTAATATATATAATTATTATGTCTTTAATATATACATTTCTAAATATTTTTCTCTCATTTAACTTTAAATTTATAATAGATTACGCAATAAATTACTCATCAAAATATAATATTTATGCAATCAGTATTGCACTCATGATATTAATAGTAATAAAAGAAATATCAAGTTACTTTAGAAACCTATTATTAAATAATATAAATCATCAATTGGATTTTGAATTAATAACTGATACATTTAATCATATTTTATCACTTCCATACCTTTATTTTAAAAATAGAACAACAGGAGAAATTACATCTAGAATCCAAGATATTAATAGTATAAAAGAAGTAATAAGTAAATTATTTATGACTATTTTTATTGATTCAATATTAGTAATTTTTGTATTTATAACTCTATTTAAAATAAACTCTACACTTACATGGATTGCCATATCATTAGTAATTATTTATATAGTAATATTATTTATATTTAGAAAAATATTACATAAAAAAATAATAGAATCAAAAGAAACATCTGCAATAGTAAATTCTTATTTAGTAGAATCAATAAATGGACTAGAAACAATAAAAAGTTTAAATAAAAAAAGAGCATTTAATATTAGATTAAAAGAAAAATATTTTAATTATATTAAAGTAAGTAATGATACAAATAATATTTTTTTATTAGAAACATTTTTAAAAGAACTAATTCAATCCTTAGGAATAATGCTATTAATAACAATAGGAAGTATATTTGTTATTAATAATCAATTAACTTTAGCAGATTTAATTACATATAATTCACTAATATTTTACTTTTTAGAACCAATTAGGAATATTATTGATTCAGATATAATATTTAGAGAAGCAATAGTATCATTCAAAAGAATAAATGAATTATATGAAATAGAAGAAGAAAAAACTAATAATGAAACGGGACAAATATTAAAAGGAAATATTAAAATAAGTAATTTAACATATTCATATAATGGAAAAAATAATATATTAAATAACTGTAATTTAGAAATAAAAAATGGTGAAAAGATATTATTATATGGTCAATCAGGAAATGGAAAAAGCACAATAGCAAGAATATTAATGAAATATATTAATATAAATAATGGATATGTAAGTATAGAAGGTAAAGATATAAATAAATACAATTTGTCAGATTTAAGAAATAACATTTGTCATGTTTCTCAAAATGAAATAGTATTTACCGATTCAATATATAATAATGTAATATTAGATGAAGAAAATTTTCAAAAATATAATGAAATCTCTAACTTATGTTTATTAAAAGAAGTATATAAAAATAATATTTTGGCTTATGATATGCTTCTAGAAGAAGACGGTTTTAATATAAGTGGTGGAGAAAGGCAAAGAATTATATTAGCAAGAGCACTTTATCAAAATAAAAACATATATATATTAGATGAATCTTTAAGTGAAGTAGATATACATAAAGAAAGAGAAATATTAAAAAATATCTTTAATAATTATAAAGATAAAACATTTATAGTAATTTCGCATAGATTTGATAACAACGATTTATTTGATCGAAAAATAGAAATAAAAAATGGAGTTTGTTATGAACAATAATTATACAATAAAAGACTACATACTAGAAACAAATAAAATAAATATAAAATCATTTAATTTTATATTATTAAGTTTAATATTTTTAATAGGAGGTATATTTTTATTAAGTAAATTTAATTATTATGAATATAAAAAAATATTAATAGTAGAAGAAAATAATATATTTAAAACTACAATTAATATTGAAGATATTGAACAAATAATGAATAAGAAAACAATCGTTATAAATAATAAGAAGTATTCTTACAAAGTAATCAGAATAGAAAAAGAAATAATGATAAATAATGATAGCTATCTAAAAACCTTACATTTAAAAGTAAATAATTATAAAGGGAAGTATTTAGAAAATAAAATAATAGAAGGTAATATTGTTATTAATAAAACTAATTCATTAAAACAAATAATTAAATTTGTACAAGGAGGAACAACATGAAAAAAATAACAGAAGAAGAATTAACAAAAATAGAAGGAGGAATCTCTTTCTGGGTAGGTGCCGCAATAGTAGCAGGTATAGTATTTTTAGTAGGAGCATTTGATGGATTTACAAGACCATTAAAATGTAGAAAATAGGTGAAAATATGAAAAAAATAAATAATAATAAACTATATGATATTGATGGAGGATTTTCTTTATCAGGTACCTTAGTAAATGCATTTTCAAATATTATTAATAGAATTCATAGTGTAGGTCAAAGCTTTGGTTCTGCATTAAGAAGATTAAGTTCAAAAAAGATTTGTAAAGTTTAATGAAAGAATTAATAATAAAAAATAAAACTAAGGCAATTAATATAATTCAAATATTAATGTTTCCAATACTTTTATATGTTTTAGAAATAGCAATAAGAGTAATGTTTAATATTGGATTATATGCTGGTACATTCGTAAGAAGTCTATATCAATTAGTGGTAACTTCTATATAAAAAGTAGCAAAAATGCTACTTTTTTATGTTATTTCTACATTTTTTTGAAAAAAAACACTAATTTTGTTGAAAAATAAAGAAAAACTATGATATAATCTATTTTAGAAAAACGCGGAAGGAGGGGAAAAATAATATGACACAAGTAGCTGTAAGAAACGGAAACTTAGATTTTGCACTAAAAAAATTCAAACAAAAAGTTGCTAGAGATGGAGTACCTTCTGAATGTAAAAAAAGAGAAGGTTATGATAAACCTGGAGTAAAAAGAAGAAACGCTAAAAAAGAGGGTATCAAAAACACTCGTAAAAGAGCTAAAGCAAATAGAGACTAATTAATTAGTCTTTTATTTTTAAGAAAAGAGGAAAAATAATATGAGTTTAGTAGAATTATTAGAAAAAGATATGATTGAAGCGATGAAAAATGGTGAAAAAGAAAGATTAGTAGTAATTCGTACAGTAAGAGGAGCAGCTAAACAAGAAGTTATTGATCATAAAAAAGAAATGAATGATGAATTGATTATCGATGTAGTAGCAAAACAAATTAAACAAAGAAACGAATCAATATCAGAATTTAAAAAAGGTAATAGACAAGATCTAGTAGATAAAACACAAGCAGAAATAGAAGTGTTAAACAAATATTTACCAGAACAATTAAGTGAAGAAGAAGTAGAAAAAATAATAGATGATGCATTTAATCTTGTAAATCCAATCGGGCCTTTAGACATGGGAAAAATAATGAAAGAAGTTCAACCTAAATTAAAAGGTAAAGCAAATATGCAAGAAGTATCACAAATAATAAAGAATAAACTTTCAAATTAATAATTAAAAGACTAATATTTTAGTCTTTTTTTAATATTATTAAATAGGTGATACTAATATGTTAAAAAATATAATAAATTATATAGGTGATAATAATTTCAAAATATATATTACAAATAATAATATAAATATTTTAAATTATAAAAATATTGATTATTTAACAGAAACTAAAATATCTATTCAATCAAACAATAATAAAATAATAATAGAAGGAAAAAATCTAAAATCAACCAAGTTATTAGAAAACGAAATATTAATAGAAGGAAATATAAAAAGTATAATCTGGAGTAATCCTGATGAATAGTAAAATATTAGTAAAAGTAACAGGAAAAAACTTAAACAAATTTATTCTCAATTTAAGCAAGAAAAAAATAGAAATAGAAAAAATTATTTATCAAGAAAAAAGTATAATTATTCTATTAAATAAAACTAATTATCATAAATTAAAAGAATTAAAAACATCGTATAAAATTAAAATAATAAAGTATTATGGAATACTATATCTATTTAATGTAATTAAAAAAAACAAATTAATATTTTTTTGCATTTTTATTAATATATTAATGCTTTTTCTGTTATCAAATACTATCTTAAAAATAGAAATTGTACATAATAACAAAGAATTAAAAAGTATCATATTAGAAGAATTAAATAAGAATAATATAAAAAAATTTAGTTTAACGAAATCTTTTAAAGAACAGGAAAAAATAGTTAATATAATACTAGAAAAATATAAGGATAAAATTGAATGGTTAGAATTAGAAAAAACCGGTACAAAATATACAGTTAGATTAGAGGAAAGAAAAATAATAAATAAAAAAGAAGACACATTACCTAAAGATATTATTGCAAATAGAAATGGTTTAGTAAAAAAGATAATTGCAGAAACAGGAGATGTATTAATAGAATTAAATGATTATGTTAAAAAAGGAGATATATTAATATCAGGATCAATAAAAAATAAAGATACAGTAGTAGATAAAATAAAAGCAACCGGAAAAGTATATGCAGAAACCTGGTATACTGCAACAGTAGAATTACCATCTTTTTACAAAGAAGAAATACTAACAAATAATAGTAACTTAGAAATAGAGTTAAATATGTTTAATAAAATATTAAAACTAAATAATAAATATAAATTTAGTAAAAATAAAAGTCTTTTTTCAATAAAAAATAGTCTTTTACCAATTAGCTTTACAATTAATAATTCAAAAGAACAAAATAAAAAAGAAGAAATATATGTTGAAAGTAATGCAATAATTAAAGCAATATCATTAGCAGAAGAAAAAATAAATAAAAAATTAAGTAAAGAAGAGTATATATTATATAGAAAAGGTTTGAAAAAAACCGAAGAAAATAGTAAAATAATAGTAGTTATATTTTTAAAAGTATATGAGAATATTGCTAAGGAAACTGATATAATAGAAATAGAAGAACCAAAAGTAGAATGAGAGGGTGGTAATATGATTACCCCGTTAGATAGTACAATAAAAGGAGTAATGGAATTTACTTGGCCCATGATAGTAATTTGTTTATTGATAGTTTCATCATTAAGAATTACTGATATGATAAAAAATAAGAAAGAATTTATATTACATAAAGAACTTTTAATATTATTTTTTATGATATATATTTTATGTTTGTTCCAAGTAGTTACTTTTGAAGATACATCACTAATGATAAGTGGAAATAACTTTATTCCATTTAAAGAAATAATGAGATATGAATTAGGAAGTAAATTATTCTTTAAAAATGTTTTAGGTAATCTTGCCATGTTTATACCATATGGTTTTTTTGCTTCATTATATTTAAAATTAGATAAAAAATATCAATCATTTTTAATAATTACATTTGCATCAGTTTCAATAGAAACAACACAATTATTAATAGGAAGAGTATTTGATGTAGATGATATTATTTTAAATATTATTGGTGGTATGATAGGATACTTTATATATAGATTATTAGAAAAAATAGGAGATTCCTTACCAAAAATTTTTAAATCTAACTGGTTTTTAAATATAATAACAACAATAGCAGTAATACTACTGGTGGGATACTTATATATGGTGGTGAAATAATGAATAAAATAGAAATATTTAATCAAACAAAAGAAGATCTAGATGAAGAAATAAAAGAATTACATAAACTATTAAAATTTGCAGTAAAAAAAGAAAAACTAAAAAATGTAGAATTTAATATTATATTTATTGATAATACTAGAATTCATGAAATAAACAAATTATATAGAGGAATAGATAGGCCAACAGATGTAATAAGCTTTGCACTTGAAGACAATAAAACAATAGAGTTAGAAGTAAGATTATTAGGAGATATATATATATCTATAGAAAAAGCACATGAGCAAGCTGATGAATATGGTCATTCATTTCAAAGAGAATTGTCATTCTTATCAATTCATGGACTATTACATCTATTAGGATATGATCATATGGAAAAAGAAGACGAAAAAGTAATGTTTAAAAAGCAGGAGGAAATATTAGATGAATATGGAATTAAAAGATAAAAGAAATAAAGATTCAGGGAATGCCTTTACAAGATATATAAAAAGTTTTAAACACGCTTTAGATGGATTTATATATTCAATGAAAAATGAACATAATATGCTTTGGATATTCCCATGTGCAATAATAACAATTATATTAGGAATATGTTTTTCTATTAGTGAAATGGAATGGATTATATGTACAATAGTAATAGCACTAGTATTAGCTTCAGAAATGATTAATACTTCAATAGAAGCAACAATAGATTTAGTAACACTAGAGAAGAAACCATTAGCAAAAATAGCAAAAGACACTGCATCAACAGCAACACTTATATTTGTACTAATGGCAATAATAGTAGGATTAATAATATTTTTACCAAAAGTATTAGAATTATTATAGGAGGAAAATATGTATAATGAATTAAAAGAATTAATAAAGAATGCAAAAACTAAAGTATATAAATTTCCAGTAGCAGCAATAGTAGAATGTATAGATGGAAGTATATATAAAGGAGTTAACATAGAAACATCATCCCCTGCAAGCGGAATATGTGCTGAAAGAAATGCATTATATCAAGCAATAGCAGATGGAAAAAATAAAGAAGATTTTAAAAGAATATATATATTAAATGAAACAGAAAAGAATATTACACCTTGTTTTATATGTAGACAAGCATTATATGATTTTTGTAATTCAAATATAGAAATCATTTCATATAATAATTCAGGATTAGAACAAAAATTTATTTTAAATGAATTATGTCCATATCCATTTAGTGAGGATGATTTAATATGAGAAGTGGATTTGTAAGTTTAATAGGAAGACCAAATGTTGGTAAATCAACTTTATTAAATGCAGTACTTGAAACAAAACTAGCTATTACATCTAATAAACCTCAAACAACAAGAAATATTATTCAAGGAGTATATAATGACGAAGATTCACAAGTAGTATTTGTAGATACTCCAGGTATTCATAAACCAGTAAATAAATTAGGAAATATACTAAATAGTAAATCATATCATTCAACTGATAATGTTGATTTAATTCTATTCTTAGTAGATTTAGAAAAAGGTTTAGGAAAAGGTGATCAATTTATAATTGAAAGATTAAAAGAAGAAAATGTTCCAGTAATGTTAATTTTAAATAAAGTAGATAAGATAAAAAAAGATAAATTACTAGATTTAATAAATGAATATAAAGATTTATATGATTGGAAAGAAATAGTACCCATATCAGCATTAAAAAACGATAATATTAATAATTTAATAAAAACAATAAAGAAATATATGCCTAATGAAGAAAAAATATTTGATGATGATACATTAACTAATATTTCAACTAATTTTTATGTTAGCGAAATATTAAGAGAAAAGGTATTAAGATTAACTGAACAAGAAGTACCACATTCAGTAACTTGTTTAGTAGAAACAATAAAATATGATAAAGAAAAGGTAGTAATACAAGCCTTAATTATTGTTGATAGAGATTCATTAAAGAAAATAATTATTGGTCATCAAGGAAGCATGATTAAACAAATAGGTGCATCAGCAAGAGAAGATTTAGAAGAATACTTTGGAAAAAAAGTATATTTAGAAACATTTGTAAAAACTATTAAAAACTGGCGTGAAAAAGAAAAATATATAAAAGAATTAGGTCTATTTGAATTAGATTCATAAAATAATCACATTATATTTATAGAGGTGAATATAATGCAAGATATATTATGGAATTTATTTAAAAAAACTGGAAATATCAATTATTATATTTTAAAAAAGCAAATAAAAGAAAAGAAGTGATTACATGAAGATAATAGAAGTTGAAGGAATAATTATTTCTGATACTAACTATAGTGAAACAAGTAAAATACTAAATGTTTTAACTAAGGAATATGGAAAAATAGGAATATTATCAAAAGGATGTAGATCACTTAAAAGTAAATTAAGAGGAGTAAGTTCAAAATTAATATACGGTAAATTTAATATTTATTACAAAGAAAATGGATTATCTACATTAATAGAAGTCGATGTAATTAATCCATTTAAAAATATAATTCAAGATATAGAAAAAATATCTTATGCCTCTTATATATTAGAATTAGTAGATCAAGTAATAAAACAAACTGATAATACAGACATATATGATTTATTAATTCAAACTCTAGAAAAAGTAAATGAAGGTTATAATCCCGGCATATTAACAAATATAATAGAACTAAAAGCACTTGAATTTTTAGGCGTAAGGCCTATAATAGATTGCTGTAGTATTTGTGGTAATCAAACAGATATTGTTACATTAAATCCAACTTTAGGTGGATTTATTTGTAAAAACTGTTATAATAATGAAAGAATTTATAGTGATAAAACTATTAAATTAGTAAGAATGTTCTATTATGTAGATATAAGCAAAATTACAAAATTAGAAATAAGTGAAGAAGCAAAAAAAGAGATTAATGAATTTATTGAAGAATATTATAGTTTATATACTGGATTATATTTAAAAAGCAAAAAATTCTTAAAAAATCTTAATAAAATAGGATGAGGTTAGTAGTATGAAAAATAAAAAGAGCTATTTAATTACAATAGGAATTACACTAGGAATATTTTTAATATTATTTATTGGTAAAAATATTTTTCCGTTTGGAGAAAACTCATTAATATGGGGAGATATGCATGATCAAGTAACTGCATTTTATTACCAATTATATGATGCATTTAGAGGTAATTCATCATTATTAGTTAATTTCTCAACAGGTGGTGGGATTAACTTCCTAGGTATATTAGCATACTATATACTTAGTCCATTTAGTTTATTAGTATTACTATTTGATAGAGAAAAAATATATTTAGTAGTATCAATAATAATAATGTTAAAAACAATAACAGCAAGTGTTACATGCTTATATATGTTAAAAAATATGTTTAAGAAACTATCAGATAATTATGCAATCATTCTATCAGTATTATATGGTTTTAGTGCCTATACAATATTAATGTATCAAATTACTCCTTGGATGGATGTAGTATATTTATTTCCATTAATAGTGGTAGGACTTAAAAATCTATTAGATGGAAAAAGTCCAAAATTATATATAATAACTTTAACAATATCAATAATATTATGTTTCTATGTTACATATATGAGTTTGATATTTATATTCTTTATGTCTTTATTATATTTATTAGTATATAAAAAAGATGATAGAAAAAAAGGTATAGTAAGTTTAGGAATATCTACAGTGTTATCAATGATAATGTCAGGATTTATTGCAATACCTGCATATAAACAAATATCTATATCATCAAGATTAGGAATAGATTTAGATAGTTTATTAAATTCTAAAACTGGTCCAATTACAGATAAAGCTCAATATTTTTTAATGGCTGCATTTGTGGTAGTTGTAATTGTTTTACTAATAAAAGAGTTTAAAAAACATAAAGAATTTTTAACATTCTTTATACCAGCATCATTATTTGTATTAATACCTGTTTTAATAGAACCAGTACATAAACTATTACATTTAGGTTCATATGCTTTCTTTCCATATAGATTTGGTTTTGTTACAATGATTCTTTTTATAATTGGAGCAGCATACTATATTGAAAAGAAAGAAATAAAAGAAAAAAAATTAACTAATCCAACAAAAACATTATCAATATTAATTACACTTTTATCAGTGATGCTTACAATTATTTTAACTGTATATTTCTATCCAGCATTTCAAAGAAATGTATATACGTTAACAATATCAGCTGATAAGAGATTAATACTAGTATTAATAGGAATGTTTATTATAAATTTTTCTGCTATATTAGGAATAATACTATTAAATAAAAGTAAAAAGAACTTCCAAGCAATTTTAATAGGAATTATTACTGTAACGCATATCTCATGTTTATCATATATGTATATTGGAATAGATTATAAACAAGAATTCTTAATGTCTCAATATGAAGATATGAATAAGATAGAAGAAACATATAAAGAAGATGATCCATTTAGAATTAAAAATGATTATGGTAAATTAATAATGAATAGTGGTATGGTTACTAAATATCATACATTAGACCATTTTACTTCATTAACTGAAGATAATAATATAAAAGCATTAAAAAAACTAGGATACTCATCAATGTGGGTTAAAACATTCTCCAAAAGTGGAACAATGTTTAGTGATCTACTATTAGCAAATAAATATGCTATAAGTAAAGAAAAATATAATAATGAATATTATAATTACATAGACACATATGGTAAAATACAATTCTATGAACTAAACAAAGATATATCATATGGATATTTTATAAATAAAAATGACACAATTTTTGATAAAAATAATTCTTTTGAAATACAAAATTCTTTATATAAAAATATAACTGAAACTAACAATATTCTATTTAAATATTCATCAAAATTTAACTTAGAAAATGTTAGAGAAAGTATTGGAAAAGAATATATACATTATGATGTCATAGATGATGATCAATATGCATACCTTGATAAAACAATAAAAATAGATGGAAAACAAAGATTATATCTAGAAGTATTAAAATCAATAAGTAATAATGATAATTATGATATATATGAAATGACTAATGTATACGTAAATGATAAATTATACAAGAAAAAATGGCCTAGTGAAAATGACAATGGTGTATTAGATTTAGGAACATATGAAAATGATATTGTTAATATAAAAATAGAAATAAAAGAAGACTTAGATGTAGATCAAATAACACTTGCAACAATGGATTTAAAAATGTATGAAGATTTTATTATTAATGAAAAAATAGATACAAACATTAAGTTCAATGAAAATGAAATAAAAATAACAGTAAATAGTGATGATAAAAAAACATTGTTTATTCCATTAACATATAGTGATAATTACACACTCGTAGTAAATGGAGAAAAACAAGAATTAACTAAACTATATGAAAACTTCATGGGTATAGAAGTAACAAAAGGAACTAATAATATAACATTATCTTATGTTCCAGCTGGATTCAAATTAGGAACAATTATTTCCTTAATAGGACTAGGAATAACAATAATGCTATTAAAAACAAAAGCATATACAAAAATAATAGAAAACAGCATATTACAAAAAATAATATATTATGGATATTTAGTAGTTTATAATTTAGGAATACTATTAGTATATGTATTTCCAATAATTTGTTTTATCTTGTCATATTTTATAGTAATTAAACTATAATATATTGACTAATAAACGAAAAAGTAATAAACTTAAACTAATAAATGCGATGACGGGGTGGAAACCTACCAGCAATATAAAAAAAGCAGATTCTTCTAGGAATAAGCAAGGTGGAACCGCGGGATTATTCTCGTCCTTGCAATATTTCTAGAAGTTTTTATTTTATGGAGGATATATGAAAAATAAAGCAATTACAAGTAGAAATGAAGATTTTGCTCAATGGTATACAGATATAGTAAAAGCCGCTAAATTAGCTGCTTATTCATCTGTAAAAGGATGTATTGTTATTGAACCAAATGGATATGCTATATGGGAAAAAATGCAAGAAACACTAGATAAAAAATTTAAAGAATTAGGACACCAAAATGTTCAATTACCAGTATTAATACCAGAAAGCTTATTAAAAAAAGAATCTGAATTAGTAGAAGGATTTGCACCTGAAGTAGCATGGGTTACGCATGGTGGTTCAAAAGAATTAGAAGAAAGACTATGTTTTAGACCAACTAGTGAAACAATGTTTTGTGATTATTATAAAGATCATATTTCTTCATACAGAGATTTACCAAAGTTATATAATCAATGGTGTAATATAATAAGATGGGAAAAAGAAACAAGACCATTTTTAAGAAGTAGAGAATTTTTATGGCA
>CAYMEJ010000009.1:0-32808 GCA_964389735.1 uncultured Muribaculaceae bacterium | reverse complement strand
ATTTTATCATAAAAGTTCTTTTTTATTGATGTCTACCCACAGGGGTGCATTTCAATTGTAATTATCTTTTTATTTTTGATTTAATATTTTTAAGTCCATGATATGTTTTAAAAGCAGCCTTATATAATAAATAATCATGCTTATTAATAACTAAGTCAAACTCACCAATAAGTTCAACTACTTCACCACCAAAGCCCTTTTTAAATAAATATAATCCCACTAATGGATTCTTTTCACTAAAGTCTCCAGTAATACCATAAAAATTATATCTATCATAATTATTCTCTATTGCATACTTACATCCTGCCCAATGTACTGTATAAGCTGATTGATATTCCATAAATTCATCATATGAACCACCAACTAGTGATAATACTTCATTACCATATACAAGAAATAAAATACCACCTAATGTAATAACATCTCCATGATTTTTCTTTAATTCTTTAACTTCTTTTAATTTTGCTTTAACTCTTTCAATATTATTTTTAGTCTCTTCTTGCTTAGAATTATATTTGTCTTCATTCATTTTATTAATACCATCATCATGTTTATGTTTTCTATCATCATATTCATTTTGATAACCATTGACTTCATTTGTTAATTGTTCAATTAAATCCTTAACATGAAGTTCTGCTAATAATACTTTAACAATACCATCCATATGCTTATACATATCTTGATAGTATTTAAGAGGTCTATCAATAAATTCTCTTCTATCACCAGTATGTTGCATTATGTCTTTAAATTTATCTAATTCATCGTATCCTATCTCTCTAGTTCTAATACATAATCTTTCATTTTTTCTAATTATTTGTCTAGTCTTAGGATCCATATCCTTCATAACATCTTCAACAGTTCTTTTCTTTGTTTTAGTAATAAACATCCATCTAGGTTGAAGAGTATCTTGCATTAAATTAAAACCAAAATGCTTATACCCTAATTTCTCTAAGTTATAAAATGATTTCTTATTAGAATTACCATTTTTAACAATATTACCTTCGATATCTCTGTCTCTATAACTTAAATAAGGATCTATTTTAACAAAAACACCTTTATTCTCTTTAACATAATCTTTTAATTTTAAAGTAAACTCTTTTAACAACCTATAATTACCATAATCAATTAAAAATCCTCTAGGTGAATAAAACATATTCTTATTAATAAAAGGAATTCTTTTAGATAAAACTAATGCTCCTGCAACAATTTTATCATCATTATCCATTAATCCTAGTAAATGCATTTTCCATCCATTCTCTTCTTTTAAATGACCCCATTCATTAGTTTGATGAAAAGATATAAGTGGATTCTTATCAGCAAATTTCTTAAATTCTTTTTCTGTTAAATTAATTAATTTCATGATTTCTTCCTCCTATTTTTAGCACTCTTCTTAATCATATTTCTATAAACAGGTACTAGTTTATTAAAAACAAAATACATAAATTTATTTGTAATTAAATCGAATTCACCAATAAATTCAATATAATCTCCACCAAACTTCTTTTTAAAATCATGTAATCCAATTAAATGTTCATTTTCTAAGTCTCCAATAGTACCAAATTGATCATATATTTTAGTACCTTTATCATAATAGTACTTAATATGATCCTTATATACTAAATAATTACTTCCTGTCTCAGTTAATATATTATGGTTACCAGCATATAAAACCCATGCTTTATTTCCATATTCTATAATAAAATGGGCATTTAGTATTACTTTACTACCATATTCTGTTCTATCTTTTTTATATTTTTCAATATCATTAACAAGTTTTTCTTTTCTTTTTTCATTTTCTTTTTTCTTAGTATTTTGTGTTTTACTTAAACTATCTAATTTATTTAATTCATCTAATTCATTATTAATGTCTTTTAATTCAGATTCATATTTATCAATAATATGATTTAAGTCCACAGTCCCTAAAAATATATTACATAAGTCTTCTTTTGAAAAAATATCATATAATGCCTCATAATAATCTAATTCATGTGTTACAAAATCTTTTCTATTCTCTGTAATAGCCATTAAATTAAAAAAGTCCTTTATATTTTCTTTAGTTCCTGTTTTTACATCTACATCTAAGTCATTAGCTTTTTTAATTCTTTGCTTTGTTGTTTTAGAAAAATTATTTTCTATCTCTTCAAAATCCCTTTCCATATCTATTCTAAAAGTATATCTAGGTTGCATTGTTTCAAAGTTCTTAGTAAATCCTAAGTGTTTATATCCCATCTTCTTAAGATTGTTATATATATTAATACCATCATATTTTGTTTCTACTTTATCACCATTACAATTTGTTTGGTTAATAATAACATCAGGATCAATCTTAATAAAAATACATTTTGATTCTTTGGCAAAATCTTTTATTTCTAAAGTAAATAATTTTAATAATTCATTATTAGTAAAATCTATCACATATCCTCTAGGAGCATATAAATATGAGTATCCTAAAGGTAATTTTTTTTCTAATAATAATGCTGCACAAACTAATTCATCATTCTCATTTACCATACCAACATAATGAGGAATCAAGTTTTTCTTTAATTTAGAAAATTCTCCCCATTTATAACTTTGTAAAAAATGAGATTTTATATTATTAGTAACAAATTCTTCAAATTTATTCTTATCAATATCAGTTATAAACTTCATATTATCATAACCCTTCTACTATTATTATAACATTATTAATCAAAAAAAAAAATTATATTAAAGAATATAAAATAAAAATGATTAAAAATAATCATTTCTACATCATATTATAACTATATGGTTGATATGGAACAGGATTATTACCAATATTATGTTGTTTTTCTAGTTTATTTACTTTGTCATTAATTCTTTTCATTTCTCTTTCAAGTCTGTCTACTCTTAATTCTAAATCTCTATATCCATAATCTGGCATATTTGGGTTAAAATTATTAGGCATTCCATATTGATAAGGCATTTGATTATTCATATTTCTCTCCTTTACTTTATTTTATTATATGAGTTATAATAAATATGGTGATATAATGAGACTTCGTAATGTAAAAAACAAAGAAGAAATAATGAAAAATTCAGATACTTTAGTATTAACTCCAAAAGACTATAAAGGTAATTGGAATAAATACTTTGGTAATGATAATCCAATATATATTGAGATAGGAATGGGAAAAGGTCAATTTATAATTGAAAATGCAAATAGGAATCCTAATATTAATTATATTGGTATAGAAAAATATGATAGTGTCATAGCAAGAGCGTTAGAAAAAGTACCAGTTAAAATGAATAATTTAGCAATGATAAGAATGAATGCTATGGAAATAGATGAAGTATTTGATAAAGAAATAGATATAATATATTTGAATTTTTCAGATCCATGGCCAAAGAAAAGACATCATATTAGAAGATTAACATCCCATATTTTCTTAGAAAAATATGATAGATTATTTAAAGAAGAAAAAACAATCATTCAAAAAACTGATAATAGAGAATTATTTGAGTACTCTGTAGTATCTCTTTCTACATATGGTTATAAGATAGAAGAAATAACAATGGACTTATATAATTCTGATATAGAAGATAATATTCCTACTGAGTTTGAAGAAAAATTTGTCAATAATGACATGAAAATATACAGATTAAAGGCAATAAATGATAAAAATTAATAAAAAGATTTTTATTTATTGTAATATTTGATATAATATATTAAGAGTAGGTGAATTATGAAAAAGATAATAGTTTTACTCTTAACAGTATTCCTAGTAACAGGATGTTCTATAACTATTATAGATAATAGTTCAATAGATAAAATAGTAGATAATGTCCTAAAAGATAAAATAACATTAAATAATGTAACACTTCAAGGATATAAATATTATTTACCAAAAGGAGTAACTTTAAAAAATAAAACAGAAAACAATTCAATTTTATATTATAAACAAAATAAAATATATTTATATATTGATTTAGTATCATATTATCATAAGGTAGATAATGAATATAAAATAAATGAAGATGGATATTATTCAAGAAGTATAAATATTAATGAAAAAAAAGGATACTTAGAAATTAATAGAATAGATGATAAGTATTTTATTGAATTTATGTATAATTATGCAAAAATAGAAGCATATGTTGAAGAACAATATTTGAATGAAACAATATTAGATATGGCATATATATTATCAAGCATAAAATATAATGACATAATAATTGAATCATTAGTAGGAGACAATAAATTAAATTATACAGAAGAAAATTACAATATATTTGAATCAAGAAGAACAGACGGAAATTTCTTGGATTATTTAGAAGAGTATGGTCAATATGAAGATACATTAGGTGAAATACCAGATGAAGATAGTATTGATATAAGTGAAAGTACAGAATAGGATGGTGTCTTATGGGACTATTAGAAAAATTAAAAAACACTTTTTTTGAAGAAGAATATGTAGAAGTTGAAGAACCAGAAAAACCAGTAAAAGAAAAAAAACAAAAAGAAGTAGTTGCAAAGAAAATTGTTGAAGAACCTAAAGTTGAAGAGAAAAAAGAAGAAATAGTAGTAGAAGAACCTAAAGTTGAAGAAAAACATGAAATACTAACTGAAAAAGAACTTCTTAAACCAGAAACTAACTTCAAATACTTTGAAGATGATGATTTTGTTGACGAAGAAGTATATGATTCAACAAATTTTAATTCAAAAGAAGAAAAGAAATCATCATATAATATACCAAGTTATGGTATTTCAAAAGAAAAAGTAACAACAACATATACAAAAACAACAGAAAAGGTATTTAAACCTACACCAATAATTTCACCGATATATGGTATTTTAGATAAAAACTATACTAAAGATGAAATCCCAGAAAAAAAAGAAATTAAACCAAGTAGTAGTTATGTTTCAAGAAGAGGTGCAGATTTAGATTCAATAAGAAGAAAAGCATATGGAGATATGGCTGGAGACTTTGATAAACAAGAAGAAGTAGTTGAAGAAGATAAAGAAGAACCAGTAGAAGAAAATTTACTATATGATATGACTGATATAGATACAACACCAGCAGTAGAAAAAGTAACTTTAGCAGATGCTGAGGAATATTTTACAGATCTTGGGTTAGAATATAATGTAGATTATAAAGATAGTAAATATGAAAAATCAATGGGAAGAAGAGTTAATAAAACACCAGATATAGATGCTATAGATGCTGTTGAAGATGAAGAAGAAAAAGAAGATGATGAATTACCACTTGAAAGTGCATTAGTAACAGATATAGATGAAGAACAAGTAGTAGAAGATGTAGAAATTCCTATTGAAGAAGAACCAATTACTGAAGAAGAAGTAGTTGCAGTAGAAGAACCTTCTGAAAATGAAAAATTAGAAGATAATCTATTCGAATTAATCGATTCAATGTACGAAGATAAGGAGTAATAAAATGGAACTATTAGAAGACATATTACCAATTATTCTATATTCACTAGGAATAGTCTTATTAGTAATATTGATTATACTATCAATAAAATTAATAAAGACAGTTAATCATACTAATGAAATATTAGATGATGTCGAAGAAAAAAGCAAATCATTAAATGGTCTCTTTTCTACAATAGATGTAGTAACAGATGCTCTATCTAATGTAAGTGATTCATTAGTAGACGGAGTAGCTGGATTAATAACTAAAATATTTCGTAGAAAAAGAAGACAAAAAGAGAAGGAGAATGAAGACGATGAGTAAGAAAAACGGAGCAGGTAAGTTTTTATTAGGTGCTGCAATAGGAGCAGGTTTAGGTATTCTTTTTGCGCCAGCAAAAGGTAGTGATACTAGAAAACAACTAAAAAAGAAAATAGATAAATTAGTAGAAAAAGTAAAAGAAATAGATGTAGATGAAGTAAAAGAAGAAATCGAAAATAAAATAGAAGAAATAAAAGAAGAATTAGAAGACTTAGATAAAGAAAAAGCACTTAAAATAGCAAAAGAAAAAGCAAAAGCTATTCAAAAGAAAACAGAAGAATTAGTAGATCTTGCCGTAACTAAAGGAACTCCTGTAATAGAACAAGCAGCAGAAGCAGTAAAAGAAAAAACTGTAGTAGTTATGAAAGATATAATTAAAAAATTAGAAAAAGAAGAAAAATAAAAGTTCAATTGAACTTTTTCTTTTTTATTTGAAATATCCATATATATATGATAATATATACATATAAAGATTTAGTGACGAGAAATTAATAATAGTTATTATCTAAATTGTAAAGAAAGTCCATGGTTGATGAAAATGGAACAATATTTAATAATGAAATACATAATTTTGAACTAAAAGGTGATGCTTTATAATCATTAAGTGTATAATTATATTAATTATAAATTAAGGTGGTACCGCGATCATTCGTCCTTATGTGATGAATGATCTTTTTTTATACAAGGAGGAATATAATGAAAGAATGGAATAATATATATAATAGAAATAAAAAATTAGACGAGATATTCTTTAAAGAATATGGTAATACTATAGAAATATATAATAAAAATTGTGTAGAATTATTAACCGAATTAGGAGAATTTGCCAATGAAACAAAATGTTTTAAATATTGGAGTATTAAAGAACCAAATAAAGAAGAATTACTAGAAGAATATGCTGATTGTATTATAATGACATTATACTTTCATAATTACTTTAATTTAGAAATACAGGCAATTAAAATAGATGAAGATAAAGATATAATAGAATTGTTTAATTATTTATTTGAACAAAGTGCAAAATTAATGCATAATAGTAGTAAAGAATTAGTAATAGATATATTTAATAATCTATTATATATGGGTAAATTACTAAAATTTACTGACCAAGAAATATATGATAGTTGTGATAAAAAAATAAAAAAAGTAGAAGAAAGATTCAATTATGAATATTAGGAGGAAAAAAAATGGATTTTTTTGAGGAATTAAAATGGAGAGGTTTAGTAAAAGACATAAGTGATGAAGAAAAAGTAAGAGATTTATTAAATAATAACAAAATAGCTTTTTATTGGGGAACAGATCCAACAGCAGAAAGCTTACATATTGGACATTATTCATCATTAATAACAGCAAAAAGATTAGCTTTAGCAGGACATAAAGCAACACTTTTAGTAGGTGGAGCAACAGGATTAATAGGAGATCCTAGACCAACAGCAGAAAGAGAAATAATATCTTATGAAACTGTTCAAAAAAATATTGAAGGAATAAGTAAACAAGTAAAATCAATAGTACCTAATGCAAATATAGTTAATAACTATGATTGGATAAGTAAAATGAACTTTATTGATTTCTTAAGAGATATAGGAAAATATATAAATGTAAATTATATGTTGAATAAAGATATAATAAGTAGAAGACTAGAAACAGGAATTACCTTTGCAGAGTTCTCATATACTCTTATTCAAGGATATGATTTTGTTCATTTATATCAAGAAAATAATTGTGTGATGCAAGTAGCAGGTTCAGATCAATGGGGTAATATTACAACAGGAATTGAACTTATTAGAAAGATGTTAAATAAAGAAGCATATGCATTTACAATGCCATTAATATTAGATGCTAATGGAAATAAATTTGGTAAGAGTGAAGGAAATGCACTTTGGTTAGATAAAAACTTAACTTCAAGCTATGAATTATATCAATTCTTAATTAATGCAGATGATTCAATGGTTGAATCATACTTAAAAATATATACTTTCTTAAATAAAGAAGAAATAGATAATATAATGAAAAAACATAACGAAGAACCACATCTTAGACTAGCACAAAAAACTTTAGCATACGAAATAATAAAAGATTTACATGGTGAAGAAGAATGTGAAAAAGCAATTAAATTAACAGATGCACTATTTAATGGAAATATTAAAGAATTAACTGGTAATGATATTGAAACAGTATTTAAAGGAATGCCAGTAGCAGAAACAGAAGAAAATATTAATATTATAGATTTCTTAGTAAATACAAATATTGTATCAAGTAAAAGAGAAGCAAGAGAATTTGTGACAGCAGGAACAATAACATTAAATGGAGACAAAATACAAGATTTAGAGTATTTAATTAATAAGAATGATGCTATTGATAATAAGTATATTGTTATAAGAAGAGGTAAAAAGAAGTATTATTTAAACATAATAAAATAAGTACGAATAAATGATTCAAAATAACAAAAATAATAATTAAATAGCAATAATAGGTGGTAAATTATGGAAAAAGAAGAACTAATTGATAAGTTTATTAATGAAAATATGGACATTTTAACAAAAGAAAACATCAATGAAGACAAAGAAGAAATAAGTAAAAGATTAAATATGTTTATAGAGAAAAATGGTTTAACAGAAGACAAATATTTTAATAAAGTATTACAAATATTTTCAAAAACAGAAGAAGATATTAAACCATATGAAATAAAAAGAAAACAAACCCAAAAGGGAAAATGTAAATAAGGAATTACAATTTCCTTTTTTTTATGTATTAATTGAAGAAAACACTAAAATATGGTATTCTTATTATGATAGAAAAGAGGTGATTTAAATGAAAATATTTGAAACTTTTGGAACAGATTACTCTAAAATAGAAAATAAAAGAAATTCTAAAGTATTAACAAAAATAATAGAATTATCTAAAGTATATGAAAAAATGTCTGATCAAGAATTAAAGAATATGACTAACACATTTAAATCACGTCTAAATAATAATGAAACAATTGCAGATATATTACCTGAAGCTTATGCTGTAGTAAGAGAAATGTCTAAAAGAGTATTAAAAAAAGAACCATATGAATGTCAAGTTAATGCATCAATTGCACTGAATAATGGTGATATAGTAGAAATGAATACAGGTGAAGGAAAAACTTTATCAGTAACCATGTCAGCATACCTAAATGCATTGGAAGGAAAAGGAGTACATATAATAACATCAAATGATTATTTGGCTCAAAGAGATAAAGAATTAAATGGACCACTATTTGAAGCATTAGGATTATCAGTAGGATGTGCTATATCTAGACAATCATATATTGATCCAAAAACAGGTAAAACTATACCTATAAAACAAGAAGATGATAAAAATCAATTAAGAGAAGAATTTAAAAAAGATATTACGTATACAACTTGTTCTACAGTAGCATTCTCATACTTAAAAGACAACATGGCAGAAACAAAAGAAGAAAAAGTATTAAGAGACTTAAATTATGCCATTATAGATGAAGTTGATTCAATATTAATAGATGATGCAAAAACACCATTAATAATATCAAAATCAGTGAAAACTGGGGAAAGATATAATAAAGTAAATAAGTTCGTAGAAACATTAAAACCATTTGTAGTAGATGTTAATTTAGATAAAGTAGATCAAGATAAATTAAAAATGGCAGAAGTTGATTATGATTATATAGTATCAACAAGTGAAGGAACTGTACAATTAACAAAAAAAGGTTATTATGAAAGAGATAAATTCTTTGGAAAATTAGAAGAAACTGAATTAATGACTTATTATATTCAAAACGCATTAAAAGCAAATTCCATTATGAAAAACAATACAGATTATTTAATCCAAGATGGTAAAATAGAAATAATAGATCAATCAACAG
Organism: uncultured Muribaculaceae bacterium; assembly: GCA_964389735.1. Classification (GTDB taxonomy): domain Bacteria; phylum Bacillota_I; class Bacilli_A; order RF39; family UBA660; genus JAQUVS01. Next base: position 23,232 of record CAYMEJ010000009.1, on the reverse strand, counting down.
GAAGAATAGCAAAAGGAAGAAAATTTGCACAAGGATTACATCAAGCTATTGAAGCAAAAGAACATTTAAAAATAAGTAATGAACAAGTAACTCTAGCAACAATAAATCATCCTAATTTCTTTAAATTATATGAAAAAGTAAGTGGAATGAGTGGAACTGTTAAGACTTCAGAAAAAGAATTTAATAAGAGTTATGGGTTAGGAATAGTAAAAATAGAACCAAGATTAAAAAATCAAAGAATAGATAATAAAGATGTATTAGTACCCTCTAAAAAGGAAAAACTAGATCTTATTATTAATAAAATAATTGAATGTCATAAAAAAGGACAACCTATTTTAATTGGAACTGGTTCAGTAGAAGAATCTATGGAATTGGATAGATTATTAAAAATATATAGAATAGAACACAATACATTAAATGCATCAAACGATAAGGAAGAATCTAATATAATCGCTCAAGCTGGTAGATTAAATGCTGTAACTATATCGACTGCAATGTCTGGTAGAGGAACAGATATAATATTAGGAGGAAATCCAGAAGAGTTAACTAAGCAAGAATTAATGAAATTAAATCTAGATGAAGAAATAATAAATAAATGTGTCATTGGAACTTGTGAAAATGAACAAATTCAACAAAAATATAATGAATTATTCACTAAATACAAAGAAGAAACAACGAAAAATCAAGAACAAGTAAAAGCATCAGGGGGATTATTTGTATTAGGTACAGTAAAATATCCTTCTAAAAGAATAGATAACCAATTAAGAGGAAGATCTGGTAGACAAGGAGATCCTGGTGAAACAAAATTTATCGTATCTCTTGATGATGATATATTTACTCAAAATATAAAAGAATCTGATATGGAAAAATTAAAACAAAAATTAAAAAATAATCAATCTTTAGCAGAAACAATAATTGATAGAACTCAGTCATTAACTGAAGAAAGAGATGTATTAATAAGAGCAAATCTAAATGAATATGAATCAGTACTATCAACTGAAAGAGAGACATATTATGAGTACAGAAATAATATTATAGAATCAAAAGATATAACCACTAAACTATTAGCATTTATCAACAGAAGTATTGAACATAAAGTAGATGAATGTTTTAAAGGAGAAGTTACTTTAGAAAAAATACAAGAATTAGAAAGATTCTATACTGGTGATGATAAGGATAATCAAAATATAACAGATGCCAATATAACAAAAGAGGACTTAAAACAACAATTAAAAGAAAAAGCTTTAACTATCGTTACTGAAGGAAAACAAAATGATGAGGAACAGTTCCAAAGAACTACAAAAAGATCATTATTAAAAATAGGTGATAAAGTATGGGCAGATCATTTGGAAGATACTCCTGAACAAATAAGACAAGCAAAATTAAATGCATATGCTGGAAAAGACTCAAAACAAGAATTCAAATTTGTTAATCATAATGCTTTTAAAGATTTATGTGATACAATGGTGGATATTTCAGTAATAGGAAGCTTAAAATATATTAATTTAGATACAAAAAAAGAGATTCAAGTAAATGAATCTCATAAGGAAAAATAAAAAAACACATAATTGTGTTTTTTTTATTTCTATCTATTATAGAATTCAACGATTAATGCTTCATTAATATCAGCATTTAATTCATTTCTTTCAGGCAATCTAACATATTTACCTTCAAGTTTTTTGTCATCAAATGTAACAAATTCAACTCTTTTAGTAACTTTTTCTAATGCTGTCTTAACTGCTGGATGTTCTTTAGAGTTATCTTTTAAAGTAATTGTAGAACCAACTTTTACTCTGAATGATGGAATATCAACTTTGTTTCCATCAACAGTAATATGTCCATGATTTACTAATTGTCTAGCACCACGACGAGTACTAGCAAAACCTAAACGATAAACTAAGTTATCTAATCTAGATTCAAGTAATCTAAGGAAGTTTTCACCATGGATACCTTTGATTTTTGCAGCTTCATTAAATGTTTTTCTAAATTGTCTTTCATTTAATCCATACATAAATCTAACTTTTTGTTTTTCTTTTAATTGTTCACCATAGTTTGATAATTTTCCTTTACGATCTTGACCATGTTGACCTGGTCTATAAGGACGTTTAGCTAATTCTTTACCAGTTTCACTAATTGAGAAACCAACTCTACGAGCTTGTTTGAAACTTGATCCTGTGTATCTTGACATTGTTTTTTCCTCCTTCAATGTTTTTCTCATAAACATTGAAATCTATTTAATTACTTATTAGGGAGTTTTCTTTAAATCTTTTCACTCTGAACAGCCAAAGTTACTAAGTCCCATAGAAAACACATTAATAAATTATAAATAGTGCTGTTCAATGAATATGCAGTTAAAATTATAATAAAAAAAATAAAGAAAGTCAATAAAAATAAGAGTTTTAGTTTAAAAAATACAAATATTTAGTAAAAAATATATGTATATTGTCGAAAATATGATAAAATATTGATATAGTTAGAAGAATAGAGGTGTAACAAGAATGAATTCAGGATTAATAGTATTTATTTATTTAATATTAGCAATTATAACTGTTTTTGTTTCTTTGTATATATCTAGAAATAGAAAATATAAAAACATTAAAAAGGAACTTGAAGTATTAGATAAAGAAAAAAACTTAATAGCATCTACTCCAGTACCTTCAGAATTATCAAAGGTAGAAACTATTATAAAAAATGAAAAAATGGAAGAAAAATATAAAAACTGGCAAAAAAGATTTGATAAAATAAAAAATACAAAAATATCACAAATAAATGATCAAATAATTGAAATAGATTTATTTTTAGCAGAAAAGAACTATAAAAATATTGAACCAAAAATTGCTAAAGTAGAATTAGAAATTGCAAAAGCAAAAGAAGCAGCAGATGAATTATTGGAAGAAATAAAAGAAATAACTTCAAGTGAAGAAAAATATAGAAATATAGTAATAAAATTAAAGACAAAGTATAGAGAATTATCAAATAAATTTCAAAACAATAAGGATGATTATGGAGATATTAAAGATGTAATAGAATTACAATTCGAAAATATTGAAAAAAGATTCTTAGATTTTGAAACAATTATGGAAAAAAATGAATATGAAGAAGTGGTACACATTGTTAAAGCACTAGATTCTATGATTGATCATATGAATGTAGTAATAAAAGAAGTACCTGATTTAGTAATGTTATCAGAAAAGATAATACCTAAAAAAATAAAGGACATAATCGAAATAAATGATACATTAACTGAAAAAGGTTATTGTCTTTCATACTTACAAGTTTCTTACAATATGGAAGAAGCTAGTAAAAAAATAAATGACATTTTAGATAGAGTAAAAGTATTAAATCTAGAAGAGTGTATGTTTGAATTAAAAACAATATTAGAATATTTAGATTCTTTATATAATGATTTTGAAAAAGAGAAACTTTCACGAAAATTATATGAAGAAGTAAGTAAAATATTTGAAAACAGATTAAATAAAACTAATAAAATTGTAAAAGATGTATTAGATCAATTAGAAGATATTAAGAATATGTATGATTTAAAAGATGATGATGTTAAAGAAATACATAATATTAATAAGAAGTTGAAAAAAATTAATAGTGATTTCAAATTACTAGAAAAATGTGAAGAAAAAAAAGATACACCTTATACAAAGTTAAGTAAGGATATCGAAAATATTTCATATATTCTAAATGAATTAGAAGAAGAATTAGATGAGTCATTAAAATCACTAGGAAGTATGCATGAAGATGAACAAAGAGCAAGAGAACAATTAGACGAAATACAAGATATATTAAATCAATGTAAAACAAAAATCAAAAGTTATAAGCTACCAGTAATTACTAATAATTACTTTATTCAACTATCAGAAGCAAATGAAGCAATATTAGAAATAATAAAAGAATTAAGTAAAAAACCAATTGTAATAAAAACTTTGAATACAAGGGTTGATACTGCAAGGGATTTAGTGTTAAAATTATATAATACTACTAATGATATGATTAAGACAGCTAAGATAACAGAAAATGCCATAGTATACGGTAATAGATATAGAAGTAATCAAAAAGAGATAGATAATGGTTTAACTAAAGCAGAAAATCTATATTACAAAGGTAATTATAAAGATGCTTTAGAAATAACTTTAAATGCAATTAATATTGCAGAACCAGGAATAACAAAAAAAGTAATGAATATTTATAATAAATAAGTGAGGGATAGACATGGATGATAAAATGAAATATTTGGAGTATAAAGAAGCAGCAACAGAATTATTTAAATATATGGGACCAGATGTCTTATTAGATCAAGAAAATAGTCCTCACGATGAAATATATAGAGCAATATTCAATTGCCAAAGATATCAAAAGTTAAATTTTAATGATCAAGAAGGAAAAAAAGAATTTGTTAGACAATTTAGTAAAGAAATGTCCGAAATGACTAGAGATAATAATAGAATAAGTTATGATGAATTTAGAAATTTCTTTGATAAGATGAGAACAACTGGAATGTCTACTACGATGGATGTCTTTGCAGAAATAGAAAAATCATATTTGAAAAAAGAAATAGCAAAGATAAAAGAAAAAAAAGAAAAAAGAACAGAAATGGCATTAAATGATAAAGTAGCATTCAAAAAAATATCATCAGACATGTCATATTATGATAGTAAAGAATATGATTTAAATCAAAGATATTCTAAAGTAGAAAAAGAAATTCAATTTAATAAAATATTAAATTCAAATCGCAAGAGTGAAGTAACTGATATGATTGCGACAGAATTAGTAAACAAATTAGAAACATTTGACATAGAACAACAAAGAAAAATTAAAACAGCTCGTCAAAAAGGAATAAGTACTGTTGAATTATATTCAATATTAACAATAGTACTTACAGTAGCACTTACAATAGGATACATATTAATTAATAAATAAGTATATGGAAATATACTTATTTTTTTGATATAATAGGAAAAGTTAAAAAGGAGGAAAATATATGAATAGAATAATCTTAATAAAATATGGTGAATTAACAACAAAAAAAGGAAATAGAAACTTTTTTATTAATACACTATTTAATAATATAAAAAATAAATTAAAAAACATGAATGTTAAAGTTACTAAAGATAGAAGTAGAATGTATATAGAATTTGAAGATATTAACTTAGATAAAATATTAAAGAAAATCAATGAAGTATTTGGCATACATAATTATCAAGTAGCGTATAAAATTCCTAGTAATGAAGAAACTATTAAAGAACATGTATTAGAAGTAATGCAAAAGGAAAACTTTAAAACTTTTAAAATAGAAACAAAAAGAAGTGATAAAAAATTTCCTATTCCAAGTATGGAATTCAATAATGTATTAGGAGGAGTAATTTTAAAAAATATTCCTAATATTAAAGTAGATGTTCATAATCCAGATGTAATGTTACACGTAGAAATAAGAGAAAACTATACTTATATATATACGAATAGTATCAAAGGAATTGGTGGTTATCCAGTAGGAACACAACCAAAAGGAATGTTAATGCTAAGTGGTGGTATTGATTCACCAGTAGCAGGATACCTAACTTTAAAAAGAGGAGTAAAATTAGATGCAGTATACTTTGAAGCAATGCCTCATACTTCAATAGAAGCAAGAAACAAAGTAATTGAATTAGCTAAAATATTAGCAAAATATACTGATAAAATAAACTTACATATTGTTCCATTTACTGAAATACAAGAATCAATATATAAGAATTGTAATCCTGATTATACCATTACTATTATGCGTAGAATGATGTATCGTATAATGGAAAAATTAGCCAAACAACATAAAGGTGTAATAATAACTAATGGAGAATCTATTGGTCAAGTAGCATCGCAAACCCTAAATAGTATGTCAGTAATAAATGCAGTAACAAATATGCCAGTAATAAGACCAGTAGCATGCCTAGATAAATTAGAAATAATGGATATAGCAAGAAAATTAGGAACATATGAAACAAGCATATTACCATATGAAGATTGCTGTACAGTATTTGTACCAACACATCCAGTAATAAATCCTAGTTTAAAAGAATGCTTGAAAAATGAAGAAAAATTTGATTATGAAACACAAATAGAAACAGTAATGAATAACATAGATACAATAGTAATCAGAGAAGAAGATAAAAAAGAATTTGAAGATTTACTTTAAACCAAAAATTACCAAGAAAAAAATTGTATTAAAGTAAAACATATTTCACACTCTATAAATGTATAGGAGGTGAAATATATAATGAATTCAAATTCAGCTAATAAAATGAAAGCACCTGGTGCTAAACAAGCTATTGAAAGAATGAAATATGAAATAGCAAACGAATTTGGTGTTAATTTAGGACCAGATGCAACTGCACGTGCAAACGGATCAGTTGGTGGTGAAATTACTAAGCGTTTAGTTCAATCAGGATTAAACCAAGTTAGTGGAAGTTATAGCCAAACTAAATAATGAAATAAATCTGAAAAAGAAATAGAATGAACTTTCTATTTCTTTTTTTATCTTTTCCCTTTGAAATAAAAGAATATTATAGTATAATATAAGTTGTGAAATGAGGGATAAAATGAAAATAATTTCAATTAATGCAGGAAGTAGTTCCTTAAAATTTAGTTTATTCAATATGGATACTAAAGAAGTTATTGCTTCAGGTTATTTTGAAAGGGTAGGAATACCAGAAAGTTTTTATACTATTAAATATAATGGAGAAAAAATAAAAGAAGAAATAGAACTACCAAATCATACAGTAGCAGTAGAAGTAATGTTAGATAGATTAATAAGTCTAGGAATAATTAATTCACTAGATGAAATAGAAGGTGTAGGACACCGTGCAGTACATGGTTGTGATAAATACAATAAATCTGTAGTAATTACTGATGAAGTAATAGAAGATATTAAAAAATTCAGTGATTTAGCACCATTACATAATCCAGCTAATATATTAGGAATTGAAGCTGTTAAAAAAGCATTACCTAATGTACCAATGGTAGCAGTTTTTGATACTGCATTCCATCAAACAATGGATAAAGCAAATTATCTTTATTCAGTACCATATGAATGGTATACAAAATATGCTGTTAGAAAATATGGTTTTCATGGAACAAGTCATTGTTTTATAGCAAAAGAAGCAGTAAAAGTATTAAATAACGAAAATGCAAAATTAATTATTTGCCATATTGGTAGTGGTGGAAGTATATCTGCTGTTAAAGATGGTAAATGTATAGATACTACAATGGGATTTACTCCACTTGCAGGTATTACAATGGGAACTCGTAGTGGAGACATTGATTCTTCAATAATTCCATATATTATGGAAAAAGAAGGATTAAATGCTTCAGAAGTAGTAGATATTTTAAATAAAAAATCAGGATTACTTGGATTAAGTCAATTATCAAGTGACTGTCGTGATATTGAAAATGCTATAGCAGAAGGTAATGAACAAGCAAAATTAGCATTAGAAAAATACGTAAGATCAATTGTTAATTATATAGCAAGTTATTATGTAGAACTAGAAGGAGCAGATGCTATTATTTTAACAGCAGGTGTTGGAGAAAATGGTCCATTAGTAAGAAAAATGATAGTAGAAAAATTAGCATGCTTAGGAATTAAGCTAAACGAAGAAAACAATAAATTAAGAGGAGAAACAGTTAAAATTAGTACTGATGATTCAAAAGTAGCAGTATATGTAATACCTACAAACGAAGAATTAATGATAGCTGAAGATACATTAAACTTAATTAGATAGAATAGGAAGCAAAAAATATGTATAAGAAGATTTATAGGGCGATAAAAAAGTATGATACTATAGTAATTGCAAGACATGTAGGAGTAGATCCTGATGCAATGGCAAGTCAATTAGGATTAAAAGAATCAATAGAAGAAACTTTTCCACATAAGAAAGTTTATGCAATAGGAAATGGTACAAATAAATTTAGTTTTCTAGGTAAATTAGATAAATATCCAGAAGACCTAGAAGATTGTTTATTAATAGTATTAGATACTCCTGATAAAAAAAGAGTAGATGGAATAGAAAACCTAAATTATTCATATTCTATTAAAATAGATCATCATCCTTTTGTTGAAGAATTTTGTAATTTAGAACTAATAGATGAACAATCATCTTCAGCATGCCAATTAGTGATAGAAATGCTCTATAAAACAAAATTAAAAAGAAATAAATCCATAATGGAAAAACTATTTCAAGGATTAGTATCAGATACTAATAGATTCTTATTTCAAAACTCAACTGCAAGAACATTCTCATTAGTAGGAAAAGTAATAGATGAATACCATTTAGATTTACCTTCTTTATATGAATCATTATATCTAAGACCATTAAAAGAAGTAAGATTGCAAGGTTATATTAGTCAAAATATGACAGTAACTGATAATGGAGTAGGATATATAGAAGTAACAAGTCAAATTATTAATAAATTTAATGTTGATGCAGGTAGTGCAGGAAACATGGTAAATAATTTTAATTATATTGATGAGGTACTAGTATGGTTAACAATATCAGAAGATACAAAAAATGAAATAATAAAAGTAAATATTCGCTCAAGAGGACCTGTAATTAATACAGTTGCAGAAAAATATCATGGTGGTGGCCATAAATATGCAGCAGGTGCAAGAGTATCTACAATGGAAGAAGCTGAATTATTAATTAATGATCTAGATAGACTATGTAAAGAATATATAGATGAAAATATTAAAGAGGTGCAAGAATGAAAATAGTAGATGTAAAAGAACCAATTATTGCAGTTAGAAGAAGTCAATATCCTGAACAAAAATTCCCAGAATTTATGTTAGTAGGAAGAAGTAATGTAGGAAAGAGTAGTTTTATTAATGCAATGTGTAATAGGAAAAATATTGCAAGAATATCTAGTAGACCTGGTAAAACTCAAACATTAAACTTCTACATGTTAAACAATAGTTTCTTCTTTGTAGATGTACCTGGATATGGATATGCCTCAGTAGATAAAAAGACCCAAGAAAAATTTGGAAAAATGATAGAAGAATATTTAGAAAAAAGAGAAGAATGTAAAAGAGTATTTATGTTAATTGACTTTAGACATAAGCCAACAGAAGATGATCAATTGATGTATAATTTCTTAAAATTTTATAATATTCCAGTAACTTTAGTAGCAACAAAAGCAGATAAAGTTGGAAATAGTAAAAAAGAACATAATCTTAAAGTTATAAAAGATAGTATCGATTTAGTAATGGGAGATGACTTAGTATTATTCTCAAGTGTTACTAAATTAGGAAAAGAAGAAATACTAAAAAAACTTGAAGAATTAGTAATAGAAACAATCTAATATAGATTGTTTTTTTTATCAAAAAAATATGATTATCATATTATAAAATAGGTGATAATTTGAAACTGAAAATAATGGATGAAAAAACAACAATTATATATATAATAGATAATAAAGATATAATTTTAACAACAGAAGAAACCAAAGAATTTATAAAAAGTTATATTGTTAAACTAAAAGAACTATATGATATAGAATTAATCGGACTCTTCAAAATTAATATATATATAAATGAAAAAATTAAAATAATAGAATTTAACCTAATAGAAGAATATAAGGAAAGAATAGACTTAAATGTAACCATGTATACAGAACCAGAAATATATATTAAGTATAAAGATTATTATCTAATAAAGAAAAATAAAATATTCTATAAAGATTATTATTATACAGATATTAATGAAGTAGAAGACATTTATAAATATATTGAATTTATAGATTTCATATATGAAAAAGACGTAAAAAACGTAAAACAAAAAGGAAAAAGATTATAAACCCTATCTTTATTCTTTTTTTTTTGATATAATACATACGAGAAAAAGAGGTGACAAACATGAGAATACCAACCGTGGCACTAGTAGGTAGACCTAATGTAGGAAAAAGTACTGTTTTCAATAAAATAGTAGGTAGCAAAATATCAATAATAGAAGATACACCAGGTGTAACAAGAGATAGAATTTATAGTGAAGCATACTATGGAAATTATAAATTTAATTTAATAGATACAGGTGGTATTGATGTTAGTCAAGAAATCTTTAATAGTGAAATAAAAGTACAAGCAGAAATAGCTATTCAAGAAAGTGATGTAGTAGTATTCATAGTAGATGGAAAAGAAGGATTAACTGCTAATGACTTAATAGTAAGAGATTTACTAAGAAAAAGTAATAAAAGAGTAATAGTAGCAATTAATAAAATAGATAATAAAGCAAGTCAAGAACATCAATATGATTTCTATGAATTAGGATTTGATACATATATCCCAATAAGTGGAGAACATAATATCGGATTCGTAGAACTAATGGATGAAATAGTAAAAGAATTTAATACTATAGAAGAACAAGAAGAAGATCCTAGATTAAAAATATCATTAATAGGAAGACCTAATGTAGGAAAAAGTAGTCTATTAAATGCAATATTGAATGAAGAAAGAGTAATAGTATCAGAAGTAGCAGGAACAACTAGAGATTCAATAGATACAGTATTTGCATATAATAAAGAAGAATTTATATTAATTGATACTGCAGGTATGAGAAAAAAAGGCAGAATATTTGAAGCAGTAGAAAAATATAGTCTCCTAAGAAGTTTAAGAGCAATAGATAGAAGTGATATATGTTTATTAGTAATTAATGCCGAAGAAGGAATAATAGAACACGATAAACATATCGCATCATATGCCCTTGAAAAAGGTAAAGGCTTAATTATAGTAGTAAATAAATGGGACACTGTAGAAGAACCTAATATAAAAGAATATACTCAACTAATAAGAAATGAATTCCAATTCTTAAGATATGCCCCAGTAGTATTCACCTCAGCAAAAACAAAGAAAAGAATACATACAATAATGCCAGAAGTAGTAAAAGTTAGTGAAAATATTACTAGAGAAGTAAAAACTAGTGTACTAAATGAAGTAATAATGGATGCTTATACATTAAATATTCCACCTTCATATAAAGGAAAAAGATTAAAAATATATTTTACTAATCAATCAGGAACTAAACCTCCTAAATTTACTTTCCACGTAAATAATAAAGGTTTAGTACATTTCTCATATGAAAGATATTTAGAAAATAAATTACGTGAAAACTTCGATTTTGAAGGAACTCCAATAGTAATTCAATTCAAGAATAGAGGTGAGGAATAATGGGATGGTTTTTTGATAGGAAAGATCCAAAGAATGAATTAGAAGGCTTAGAAAGAGCACAAAAATTATTAGATGACAGATATGAAAAAAGATTAATACCAGAAGAAGTTTATAGGAAACAATGCATTGATTTTGCAGAAAAACGTGAAAAATATAGAAAAAAATTAGTAAAAGATAAATACGATATTTAGGTCAAATATCATCCTTCTACATATATTATTGTAGGAGGTTTTTTTATGTTTGGAGATTCAATATTTAAGAAAGTAGAAAATAAAACAAATATAAATAAAGACACTATTATGTCATTAGCAAAAAAATTACAAAATTCTGATATGAAAGATGAGAAAGTTCTAAGAGATATGGTAAGAGAAATAGGAACAATGACAGGTAAAAATGTAAGTAAAGAAAAAGAAGATAAAATAGTAAATGCAATAGTAAAAGATAATGTACCAAAAGACTTAGATAGATTAATATAAAATAATCATATAAATAAAAATATTGACATACACTTAAATGAATAATGAAAGAAGAGAGTGTGTTAATATGGATAAAAATACAATTATTAAAAACATCGCTGAAAGAACAGGAGGAGATATATATTTAGGAGTAGTAGGAGCAGTAAGAACAGGTAAAAGTACTTTTATTAAGAAAGTAGTAGAAAACTTAATAGTACCCAATATAACAGATGAATATGATAAAAAAAGAGCACTAGATGAAATACCACAAAGTGCAGCAGGTAAAACAATAATGACTACAGAACCTAAATTTGTACCCAATACGGCTGCTAAAATAAATATTGATGATTTTAGCTGTAATATTAGATTAATAGACTGTGTAGGCTACTTAATTAATAATGCTAAAGGTGCAGAAGATGAGAATGGTCCTAGATTAGTAAAAACACCTTGGTATGAAGATTCAATACCTTTTTCAGAAGCAGCAGAATTAGGAACTGAAAAAGTAATAAAAGATCATTCTACTATAGGAATAGTAATGACTACTGATGGCTCTATTGGAGAGTTTTCTAGAAATGATTACTTAGAAGCAGAAAAAAGAGTTATTACAGAATTAAAGGAAATTGGTAAACCTTTCATAGTAATAATGAACACTACCCACCCAAATGATTCTGAAACAATAAAAATATCCGAGAACTTAAATGAAGAATATGATGTCCCAGTAATACCTATGAATGTAGATAATATGAATAATAAAGATATGTATGATATATTAAAAGAAGCTTTATATGAATTCCCAGTATTAGAAGTAAAAATAAATATGCCTGAATGGATTGCAATATTAAATCATAAACATGAATTAAAGAAAAATTATATAGATGCAATAAGAGAAAGCGTAATAGAAGTAAACAAATTAAGAGATGTAGATACTATTACAAATCATTTTCTTAATCAAGATAGTATAGAAAAAGCATATTTATCTGAAGTTGATCCTTCTACTGGAGAAGTAACTATATCATTAGAAGCTCCAATCGACCTGTATAACAGTGTCCTATCAGATATTATAGATATAGATGTAACAAATAAAGCCAAATTACTATCTATATTTCAAGAATTTAATGAGACAAAGAAAGAATATGATCAAATAAAATATGCTCTAAAAATGGTAAAACAAACTGGATACGGGGTAGCATCCCCAACCTTAGAAGATATGAAACTAGATACACCAGAAATAACTAAACAAGGATCAAGGTATGGTGTAAAACTAAGAGCAGTAGCTCCATCTATTCATATGATAAGAGTAGATGTTAATTCTACATTTGAACCAATAATAGGAAGTGAACTTCAAAGCAAAGAATTAATCAATTCATTAATGAAGGACTATGAAACAGAAGCATCTAACATTTGGAAAAGTGAAATATTTGGAAGAAGTTTGGATGTAATAGTCCAAGAAGGAATCCAATCTAAAATAGCACTTATGCCCGATAATATAAGATTTAAACTGCAAAATACCTTAACAAAAATAGTAAATAAAGGTTCTAATAACATGATTGCAATCGTTTTATAGCTTAAATTAAGTAAAAAATAACAAAAATAAGCGAAATGTATTGATTTTGCAAATAAAACATGGTACTTTATATATGTAAGCATATTGTGCTTATAAATAAAAAAATGGAGGTTAACACATGAAAAAAGTAGAATTAGTAGAAGCAGTTGCTGCTAAAACAGGTTTAACAAAAGCAGATGCTACTCGTTCAATCGATGCAGTATTTGAAGTAATTACAGGAGCATTAGTAAAAGGAGATAAAGTACCACTAGTTGGATTTGGAACTTTCAATGTTTCAAAAAGAGCTGCACGTGAAGGACGTAATCCTCAAACAGGTGCAACAGTTAAAATTGCTGCAAGAAAAGCAGTTTCATTCAAAGCTGGTTCAGCATTAAAAGAAGCAGTAAACAAATAAAAAAATTAAGCCCCATAAAGGGCTTTTTTTGTTGCAAAAATATACATAATTTTACGTGTTAAATATAACAAATATAAATAAAGATAAAACTATCTATGATATAATTAAAATAGGTGAAAAAGATGTTAGAAACTTCATTAAAATTACTAAATAAAATAAGTGATGCTGGATTTGATGCATATATTGTAGGTGGATTCGTAAGGGACTATTTATTAGGAATAGAATCAAAGGATGTAGATATATGTACTAATGCAAGACCAATAGATATAAAAAGCATATTTAAAGAAGCATGTCTATCTAATGAAGAATATGGATCTACTACAATAATATATAAGAATATATACTTTGAATTAACAACATTTAGAAAAGAAATAGAATACATCAATAATAGAAAACCAATAAAAATAGAATATATTAATAATTTATTAGATGACTTAAAAAGAAGAGACTTTTTAATTAATACAATATGTATGAACAAAGATGGAGAAATTATAGATTTATTAAATGGAAGAAAAGATTTAGATGATAAAATAATGAATTCAAATGGAGATTGTGATTATAAATTTAAACAAGATGCCCTAAGAATATTAAGAGCAATTAGAATTGCAACAACTACTAATTTTGAACTAAGCGAAGAAATAAAACATGCTATTATAGCAAATAAAGATCTAATAAAGAATCTTTCTTATGATAGAAAAAAACAAGAACTAGAAAAAATATTTTTGAGTCAAAATAAGAAAAAAGGAATAGAATTAATATTAGAATTTAAATTAGAACAAGTACTAGAAATAGATAATTTAAAGAACATTAAATTAATAGATGACTTAATAGGTATTTGGGCACAATTAAATGTAATAAATAAATATCCTTTTACTAAAAATGAAAAAGAAATAATTAATAAAATATTAGAAGTATTATCAGAAAAAGAAATAGATGATAATATTTTATATAAATATGGATTATATATATGTGATATAGCAGGTGCAATAAAAGGTATTGATAGAAAAAATATTACCCAAAAATACAGTGAATTACCAATACATTCTAAAACTGATATCAATATTGAAACAGCAGATATTACAAGAATATTAAATAAGACACCAGGAGCATACTTAAAAACCATAAAAGATGATATAGAAAACCAAATATTATTAAGAAAGTTAAATAATAATAAAAATGATATTGAAAGATATATTTTAGAAAAATATAACTAGTTATGATATAATACTAATAACTGGGGGAATTAATATGAAAACTTCTAATTTTATTGAAATATTAAAATCAGGTTCTTTTGTAGTACAAAATTATTTATTAAAAGTAAGAAACAAATTTGATTGCACAATAGAAGAATATCTATTTCTAATATATTTAACAAATAAAGGTGAAAAGATAGTATTTGATCCTGTAAAAATAAGTGAAGATTTATATATTGAACCAAAACAAGTATTAGAATACATTTCTAATTTATCAAATAAAAGTCTAATATCAGTAGATGTTATTAAAAATGAAAGAAATGTTAGAGAAGAATATATATCATTAGAATTATTTTATAAAAAATTATCTAATTACTTAGTAGAAGATATAAATGGAATAGATGAAAAAACTACAATTAATATTTATGAGACAATTGAAAAAGAGTTTGGAAGAACATTAAGTCCAATGGAATATGAAATAATAAAAGCATGGTTAGAAAGCGGAACAACAGAAGAATTAATAGAATTAGCAGTAAAAGAAGCTGTGTTTAATGGAGTAAATAATTTAAGATATATTGATAAGATAATATTTGAATGGAAGAAAAAAGGTTTTAAAAACAAAACAGATGTAGAGAAACATCAAACAAAATATAGAGAAGAAAAAGAAAAAAAAGCACCAACTGAATATTATGAATATGATTGGTTAGATGAAGAAAATGAATAGTATTGAACAAATAGAAAACTATTTAGATGAATTATTTCCTAATCCTAAATGTGAATTAAATTATAATAAGGACTATGAACTTTTATTAGCAGTCATGTTAAGTGCACAAACAACAGATAAAAGTGTTAATATGGCAACAAAAATATTATTTAATAAATATAAAACACTTGAAGAATTAAAAAACGCTGATATAGAAGACATTAAAACAATAATAAAACCAGTAGGAACCTATAATAGAAAATCATTATATCTAAAGAAAATATCCACAATATTGGTGGATAAATATAATTCAAAAGTACCTAATGATAGAAAAATATTAGAAAGTTTACCTGGGGTAGGAAGAAAAAGTACTAATGTAGTACTAAGTAATATTTATAATGTACCAGCAATAGCAGTAGATACACATGTATCAAGAGTTAGTAAAAGATTAAAATTAGCAAAACCAAATGATGATGTAGGAACAATAGAAAAGAAACTTATGAAGAAGTTAGATAAAAGTGTATGGAGTAGAAGACATCATCAATTAGTATTATTTGGTAGATATCATTGTACAGCAATGAAACCAAAATGTAAGGATTGTAAATTAAAAGAAATCTGTATAAACAATAAATAAAGACATATAATTAAGTGGTGATTATATGTCTTTTTCTTATATACCGTTCTTATTGACCTTTTTAGCTGGAATATCGACCGTTTTAGGAGGAATAATAACATTTATCAAAGGAGATAATAAAACTTTGATAGCATCCTCTCTAGCCTTCTCAGCAGGTATTATGTTTATGATATCTATAACAGACTTAATACCAACAGGAATAAACATGATAATAAATCAAAAATACATAATAATAATATTAATACTATCAATATTATTAGGAATATTAATATCAAACTATATAAGAAATAAAATTCCAGATAATAATAATAAATTATATAAACTAGGAATACTATCTATATTAATTATAATGCTTCATAATATACCAGAAGGAATAATTACCTATATAATATCCACTAATGATATTGATTTAGGTATTAAAATGTCCTTAGCAATAGCAATGCATAATGTACCAGAAGGAATAATAATAGCAATACCCATTTACTATAGTACTCACAATAGAAAAAAAGCCATATTTTATACTCTAATATCAGGAATGAGTGAATTACTTGGAGCAATAATAACTCATATTTTCTTAAAAAATATAATAAATGATAGATTATTATCAGTAATTCTATTTATTACAGCAGGTATAATGATAAATATAGCAATCAAAGAATTATTACCTGAATCACTAAATCAAAATAAAAAAAAGATAACAATATCTTTTTTCATAATAGGTTTAATATTTATGCTAATAACTCATTTCATATAAAAAAAGGACTAAGTCCTTTTTTATGATTCATACCAAACAATTCTATCTTTCTTGCAAGTAACACCATTATAGTTAACTGTATAAGTAATAGTATAATTACCAATAGGAACTTTACCATCATTATATGTACTAGGAACAATAGTTACTTGTCCATTAATTGTAGTAGCATTACCACTCTTATATCTTAATGTAGTAGTTATATATCTACTTAAATCTACATCAACTTGACTACCATTAACTATCAATTTAACAGCAGGTTCTGAATCTTCATAAGTTTGATTTTGTTTTAATTGATATGTTGATGAACCAACAAGTTGAAGACTACAACTCTTAGGAGTAGTTGTAGGAGTAGGAGTAGGAGTAGTACCTCCACCAGAACCACCACCACTATATGTAAATGTATAAGTAGCAGGATTACTTTGATTAGAAGTAAACTTTTCAAATACAGTAATAACTTTATATGTACCTGATACATTAGCTGTTGAACTAATAGAATATGAATTATCAGTAGTAAATCCTAATAAAGCATCATTATAATAAACATTATATCCAAAAGCACCATATGATTCATTTGCGCTAGGAGCATTTAATTTAGACCAACTAATATTTACTTTAGAAGTATTACTATCATAAGTAACTTTTAAATTACTTACAGTAGTTAATTTATCATATTTAGTAGATACTTCAGTAGGTTCAGTACCTTTTTTAAAGTATTCATATGTTATTTGATCAGCAGGAGTATTAGCACTTGGTAATAAAGCAGGATTAGATCCTTTTTCAACTCCAACCTTTACTACACTGCTAGGAACTTTAAATTGTTGATTATCTTTAGTAAATAATGCATTACCTAAAGCTCTATATAATTTACCCCTTTGAATAACCCCCTGTAATTCTCTATTACAATATTTACTATCTATCTTTGGATAACCATACCACATACTAATTGTAATATCAGGATCATATCCAACTATCCAAGAATCATTAACTGCATCACTTGGTAATTTTCTAGCCTTCTTAGTTGCATCATCATAACTAGAGGTACCAGTTTTAGCAGCAACATTAACATTGTTAACTTTAGCCCCATTACTTAAACCAGATGTAACAGCAGTTTCAAGCGCATCAGTAATCATAAATGCAGTTGAATCACTCATAACTTGTTTCTTTTCAGGCTCATAAGTAACAGTATCACCATTATCTCTATATACTATTTTATTAACAGTTAATGGCTCAATATAATATCCTCCATTAGCAAATGCTTGATATGCAACTGCCATATCTAAAGGAGAGGCACCATTAAATGCACCAACAGCATGTGCTTCGTGAATTCTACCATTTTCAATTTCAGGAGTAATTCCTAAAGATGTAGCAAATTCAATTATTTTTTTATTACTTACTGATTGGAAAGCTTTAAGAGCAGGTATATTTCTAGATTGAGATAAAGCAGTTCTTAAACTTATTTGTCCCATATATTTTCTATCTGAGTTATTTATTGCAACACCATTTGAATAAGTATAAGCACTATCATTAAATTGTGTATATGTGCTCCAATTATTAAATTCCATACCTGGACCATAATCAAATATTGGTTTAGCAGTAGATCCTATTTGACGTTTAGTATTTTTTGTCATAGTAGCATAATTATAAGATAACTGAGTAGTTTTATTTCTACCAGCACCAACAGCAATCAACTTACCAGTATTAACATCAGTAACAGCAACACCACTTTGAACAACATCATCTAACCAAGTATAAGCATTACTCTTGCCATTCATAATATCATCTACAGCTTGTTGTTTATTTCTATCCATATTAGTATAAATAAGTAATGGAGTAGTAGAAGGATTAATACCACGTTTATCAATTAATTCTTGAATAACTGTATCAATATATCCTTGATATGCTAAAGTCTTTTTATTCTTACCTATAAGCATTGAATCAATAGGAACCGCATTAGCAGCATCTGCTTCAGCTTGAGTAATATAACCATGTTTTACCATTTGGTCTAACACAACATAACGTCTATTATATGTTTTAGCAGGATAGTTATATGGATCATAACTACTAGGAGCTTGGAACATACCAGCAATCATAGCAGCCTCAGCTAAATTCATTTCACTAGCACTCTTACCAAAGTAAACTTGACTAGCTTGTTCTACACCATATGCACCACTTGATAAGAAATGGTTATTAACATAAAATTCTATAATTTCTTCTTTAGTATAATTCTTTTCTAATTTAAACACTGATAAATAAATATCTGTAAACTTTCTAATTAAACCTTTTATACCACTAGATTCAGTAGAAGTGAAACTATTTTTTATAACTTGCATTGATAAAGTAGAACCACCACCAGAATCTTTTCTTGCTATTTGACCAATAGCAGCTTTAAAGAATCTAGGAGCATCAAATCCATTATGTTGAAAGAATCTTGAATCTTCTATAGATACTAATGCATCTACAAAAACTTCAGGTAATTCATCATAAGAAATCTTTTCTCTAAGTTCAGCCCCAAGTTTAGTAATTTCTTTTCCATCTTTATCATAGAAAACTGTAGCTTCCTTTTTATCTAATTTACTAATATCAAACTTAGGAGCAGTTTGTACTACATATACAAGAAATGCAGAAACTGTTAAAGCTCCAACTATACATAATGATAAGAATACAATTAATATAGTATTAATTATCTTTCTCTTCTTAGACTTAGATTTAGTCTTGTCTAAAAGCCTTGCAACAGCAAATATAGACCCTATACCGACTAAAAGTATTATAGTAATAATTGGTCCTAAGAAAATATATGAAAGTATTAAAGCAAGTATACAAACACCAAATATTACTAACTTAGGAGTTACCTTAAATCCACCTTTACTATAACTCTTAGCAGTGTTTCTAGTATTATTACTTCTTCCTTTACTATTTTTAGAATCATATATAGTTACACTTTTCTTTTTTGCTATATTATTTTTACTACTATTATTAACCTTATAAGTTCTATTATTATTTTTTACATTACCACGTACAGCAGTTTTTTTAGTTGTTTGACTACTTTTCTTATTATTAGCCATTACAAACACCTCCAATAATTGTATCTACAATTTTCAAATAATCCACTCTAGGAATATATTTATCTTCTATTATATGACCAAACTCTAAAAAGAAATCTATTGGTATTGAACTCTTATCATTTTCATTAATATATCTAATAAAATCATCAGCCATTAATAAAAAAGTCTGATTTAATTTATTAAACCTTACTATAAGAAAACATATTCCACCATTTCTAGTAATATTCATTATATGCTTTATTTGATGAGCATGAATATTATTTAAAGGAAAAGATGTTTTATTATTAGTTTCTTTAGCTTCAAAATCAATATATTTTTTTTTATATAATCCATTATAATCAGTAGTTGATGGTGATTCAAAAAAAGCTTCTTTTATTATTGCACTATTATTTGAATAATCAACCTTAACTATTTTTATAGGAGTAGGTTTCTTATAAATAAAAGCAATATTATTATCAAGATAATATTTATTACTTAAATTAATTTCATTTTCTAAATTCATACCTCTATTACCATAATTAATTATAGTATTATTAGTAGAATTATCTTTAATTACTCCTTTAGGATATCTCATCTAATCACCTGTAGTTATTATACAATAAAAAGTATTTTTTTTCCATACTTTCTTTATTATATTAATAAATATCTAAATAAGAGAAGTTTTGTCGATTATAATGTAAATATTTTCATAATAGTATATAAATATATTGGAGGAAATAATATGAATTATTTAAATGTAATACAAATTTTAAACAGTATGCAAGATAATACAAGATACATAAAATTATTAAGTTCTATTAATAGAATAGAAAATAATAAGAAGAATACTCCAAATAATTGACAAAATATTACTAAATGTGTGATAATATTAAGCATAAGGGATTGGTGATAATTATGTTACAAGATAAGATTTCATTAACTACTCAAGATATTTTAGAAAAAGAATTTAAAATAGACACAAGAGGATATAGACTTAAAGAAGTAGATCAATTCTTAGATGAAATAATTGGAGATTATGAAAATTATAATGAAGTTATTAAACAAATGACTGCCGAAAAAGAAGAATTATTAAATGAAATAATGACTCTTAAACAAGAAATCCGTAATTTGAAAACAGCAGCAGAAATCACAAAAACTGATGATAAAGAAGTAACAAATATGGATTTACTAAGAAGAGTATCTAATCTTGAAAAGATAGTATACGGAAAAGACGAATAATACTTTGACAAACGCTGCATTCTTCGTAATGTAGAGGAAAGTCCATGCTCACAAAGACTGGAATGTCTTTAGTGTTCGTGCTAAGGGAACAAATAACCTTAGGTAGCAATTGCTAACGGCGATGAAATAATCTAAGTCTTCGGATATGATTAAAGTAATTATAAAGTGCCACAGAGACGATTACATATAGAAATGTATGTATGAAACGCGGTAAACCCCACGAGTGAGAAACCCAAATTTGGTAGGGGAGTCTTAACAAAGGAACTATAACAGAGTTAAGGACTGAGTAATCAGTAGATAGATGTTTGTCACCTAGTAATAGGTACAGAACATGGCTTATAAAGTATTATTTTTTTTATTTAAAGAGGTGTTATTTTGAAAGAAATAGGAGAATATTTAAAAGAAACTCGTATTAATAATGGTGTAAGTATAGATGAAGCAGCAGAAGATTTAAATATTTCTGCTATTCAATTAGAAAATATGGAAGAAGGAAATGTAAGAGCATTTAAAGATGTTTTTTCATTGAGAGATTTAGTAAAGACTTATTCTAAGTACTTAGGATTAGATTCAGAAAATATAATGGATGAATTTAATGATTTTTTATTTGAGCATACTTCAAAAATATCACTAGAAGATATAAAAGAAGCAAGACAAATGAAAATAGAAAAAGAACAAGAAGAAAAGGAAAAGAAAATAGCTTCACCATATACAAAAATAAAAAGACAAAAAATAAAAACATTACCAATATTGATAGGATTATTAGTTGTTGCAATAATTGCTTTAATAGTATACATAGTAATAATATGTATAGATAATAATGATAGTATTAATACTGAGTTATGTTCAAAAGTAGAAGTAATGGAGGAATATAATGAATTTACCTACTAAATTAACAATATCAAGAATATTAATGGCTATAGTAATAATAATACTATTATTATTTCCATGGTACCAAGTTGGAGTAGAGTTTCCAGGATTAAAATGTTTTGGAATACCTATGGATAGTAAATATGTAATAGCAGGAGCAATCTTCTTAATAGCAAGTTTTACAGATTTCTTAGATGGATATATTGCAAGAAGAGATAATTTAATTACAGATACAGGTAAAATGTTAGATGCAATAGCAGATAAAGTACTAGTTAATTCTGTATTAATTATAATGGCTGCTGATGGAAGAATTAATGCAATAATTCCAGTAGTAATTATCTTAAGAGATATTATAGTAAACGCAATTAAAATGGAAGCAGCTAGTAAAGGAAAAGTAGTAGCAGCTATTAAGTCAGGAAAAATTAAAACAGCAAGTTTAATGGTTGGTATGGTTTTAATATTTGTATCAAACGTACCATTTGAAGTATGGAATATAAGGGTAGATTTATTCTTTATGTACTTTGCAACAATAATGTCATTAGTTTCAATGTATGAATACTTCAGCTTAAATAAATCAATAATTTTTCCAAAAGAAGAAAAACAAAATTAAACATAAAAAGATATAAAGATTTCTTAAATCTATATTAGGAAATCTTTTTTTTGCCCAAATGTAAAGTAATAAAAAAACTAAAACAAATGTTTGATTTAGGTATTGCATTTTTAAAACAAATAGTTTATGATATATACATAAGCCAATAATAAATAGGAGGAATTATGACAACAAAACCAGTAGTAGACAAAGAAAAGGCACTTGAACAAGTATTAAGTGATATAGAAAAACAATTTGGAAAAGGTTCAATTATGAAACTAGGAGAGAATAAACACATGGAATTAGATGTTACACCTAGTGGATGCTTATCATTAGATATTGCATTAGGTGTAGGTGGATATCCTAAAGGAAGAATAATTGAAATATATGGACCAGAATCAAGTGGTAAAACAACATTTGCACTTCACGCAATCGCAGAAGTACAAAAAGCAGGTGGAAGAGCAGCATTCATTGATGCTGAACATGCATTAGATCCAGTATATGCTAAAAACTTAGGAGTAGATACTAATGAATTATTATTAGCACAACCTGATACAGGAGAACAAGCACTAGAAATATGTGAAGCTTTAGTTAGAAGTGAAGCA
>CAYMEJ010000008.1:0-33144 GCA_964389735.1 uncultured Muribaculaceae bacterium | reverse complement strand
TTGAACTGCCCAATTAATATATCATTCTTTACGTTTTTATGTCAATATCTTTTTTGTCTTTTTTATGCAAAAATAAAAAGAATAACATTATTATATATGTTATTCTTTACTATTCTATTCAATATCTAATATTTCTGTTACATCTTTTTTATTAGAATAAGTAATTTTTATCTTAGAACCATTTTCAATAAATGGTAATACATTACTACCTATTTTAATAGAAGCCCTATACTTATTATTATTACTATCAACTATATAATAATAAGTTGTTCCTTCAATTGAAGCACTAGTAATTTTTTTAACATTAATCTCATCAGTTATCTTCTTATTAGAATCACTTACATTACCAGCACCATCAATATAATTTTGAATTGCCTTTTCAATTCCTTTTGAAGAATCAGTAACAACTACTTTTTGATAATCCCTAACATTAACAAGAGCATACATTTTTACTAAACCTGCATTATCTTTTAATGATATTAAATATGTTGGTTCTCCACTAACATTAATTAATAGCGGGAAAGAAGCAGTATACTTCATTTGTTGAACTTGTCCTTTTGCACTATCCATTGCAGAATATTCTTCAGCTCCAGGAACTGCATAATATTTTGTTTCTTTAGTTCTCATATTAGTTAATATGAACCCTACATTTGCTTCATCACTTGATACAGAAGTAATACCAGTATATAAATAAACATCATCATTCATAACTGTATAATTATATCCTTCAGTAGTAACTACAACATTCTTTTGTCCAAAAATAGAATTTAAAAATCCTTCTTTATATTCGCCCCAATTATTTACTTGTTCAATAATTAAGTCAGCTGGATAAACATGATCTACCCAAGTTGGAACATCTTTAACTGCATATTTTTTACTATTTCCAGTTATTGGATCTAATATAATAACACCTGAAACATCTTTCTTTAACCCTACACCTGAACATTTTAATGTAGGAATTATCCAATAAGGATTTCCGTCATTATCAATTTCAAAGGATTCATCTCCAAACATTTCAGTAGGATACTTAAATCTTAAAGTACGATCTAAATCATCACTAAATATACCAGAAGGCATAATCTTCATACCATCCTTAAGTTTAACAAGTTTTGAATCACCTGTAACTGAATTAACAGTAATATATCCTTTTACTCCATCTTTCTTGTTAGCTAGATATTTAAATAAACCATTATATTCCAAAGGAGTAACTCTAACTATTTGATTATTATAATTTATTTGAGTATATAAATCTGATACATAAAATTGAGAAACAAGTTCAGGCATTTGCCCCATAACTCTATCTCCTAATTTTTGACTAGAATTTTTATCTAGTAATGGTAATTGAGATATATCTACTTCTTTAACATCATTTTTAAAGTCTGCATTCTTATCTATCTCAATTCTACGAGAATAACTTTTTGATTGGAATAATGGTGATAACACTACATTTATTATAAGTATAGTTACAATTATAGCTATTCCACCTAGTCCAATCCACCCAAATACATTAGAAAAATTTTCCAATTTTCCCGTTTTAACATTAGTTGATAATACAATTGTAGTAAAACAAAATATGAATAACAATGAAACTACAAATATCCAAAATCCAATACTATGAATATTAATAGCAGGTATTAAAAAATAGAACCATATCAATCCAATAATAATAGTAACAATTGAACTAATAATACCCTTTTTTAAATTTGACATTTTCTCACCTCTCCTTATAGATTAATTAAAGTAATGATTCCAATTATTATCAATGCATAAAATACTATTCCCCAAATACCACATAACAAATAATTTTTAGCATGTTGTCTCTTAGTATTTAAAAATTGAAAATAATAAACAAAACCCATTACTGGTATAAATAAACTAAGTAAACTGTAATTCATCCAAATTTTGTATTCTTTTTCAATATTAGTCATATCTATTTCTCTCATACATTCTCTATAGAAACTATTTCTAAGACCTTTTTTACTTAAAAATCTAACTATATCTTGTTGATTAAAAGTATATTCATTAACTACAGGAAATATATAACCACAATTTGGACAATTATTTCCATCACTAACTTCACTATGACAATTTGGACATACTCTCATACATATTACCTCCTCTATTTATGATATATATTATAGCATATCAGTTAATATTTGTTAATAAAAAAAGACTTATAAAAGTCTTTTTATGATATACGTTCACCATACTTATAGAAGAACATATTGTTTTTATAAGTATTAATAGCTGAATCTGGTACATTTAATGTTAATGATTCTCTATCAGGGAAAGCATTAAATCCTGTAACAATTGGAGGTGTACTTCCTTGGAAAGTCAACGTAGTCAAATTATCACAGTTTATAAATGTATTATTTGATATTGCCAATAACCCAGAGTTCAATGATATCGTTCTTAAATTTCTAGCGTTTGCAAATGCACCTGAAATAATAACAGTAGTTGAAGATGATAATGTATATGAAGTACTTGTTCTAGCTGGTGGATATTTTATCAATGTAGTACCATCATATGAATATAAAGCATTATTTTGTGATTTAAATGTTGTATTACCTGATTCAACATATATAAGTCTTACAGATGTATTATTTGCTAAGAAATTAGTACCTAATGTAACAACATTAGATGGTATAGTAATATATCTAACATTAGTAGCAGCATCAAATGCATTATCAGATATAGAAGTAACTCTATATGTTGTACCACCATTAGCACGTATTGTATTAGGTATACTAACATTACTACTATTTGTAACATAACCAGTAATTTCTGCTGTATTAGTACCAGTAATATTATATAACCAAGTTTCACGACCAGTAGTATACACACTACCAATTAATGTAATTGGATAATATTCCCAATAATCAGCATCTTCATAATCTGATATTGAAGTATATGGAACATATATAGTTGGATCATTCCAATTTGTAAAGTATGTAGAATATACTCCTGGTAAACTGTTTGAATGAATAGTAGGTGGAACAGCTGTTGGCAAATAAATTGCTACCAATTTATTAGAACTATATGGATTATAGAAAGCATAATCACCTATTTCAGTTAAACAATCACTTAATGTAGCAGCACGCAAATCTTCATTTCTATAGAATGCATACTCATCAATACTTGTAACTCCACTAAATTCTACCGATTCTAATCCTTCTATTTGTGCAAAAGCATATTTACCAATCTTTGTAACACTAGTATTAGTTACAGTAAGCATAGGCCTTTGATAAAATGCATAATTGCCTATTTCTTTTACAGTATTAGCAATTTCCAAATCAATTAATGTTGTAGTATCAAATTCAGTATAATTAAATGCATAATCACCTATTGCTATAACTGGTGCAGTCTGGTCATTAGCTGTTAATACTGAAGGAAATACATAATTTGTATCAATAGTAGGACCATGATAATCAATAATTTTCCATCCTACTGTACCAGCAATATTAATTTCTCTTACCATATACTCACCAATTTCAATATCAGTATCTTCATAATAGTAAGAACCAGATAAATAACCATTAGCAAATACATAAGGGTTAACATTAGCTGGTAATAATGACTTATATGCATCTACATAACTAACAGTAGAATTAATATACCCATCTGGAACATAAATACGTAACTTATTACCTGCATTTATACCCGTATTAGTAAATGAATTAGATCCAACTGTCATTATTAGTTCACCAGTTGCTGAAGCATTTTCATTTAATATATATAATTGAGTAATTCTCTTTGCATTATTTAATAAACCATCTGGTATATTAGTAATTTCTCCTAAATGCAAATAACTTAAATTATTAGCATTATTAAACGCATCTGTACCAGCGGTTCTTAACTTAGGAAAATATCCATGCTTAAATGAAGTAGCGTTTCTAAATGCATCATTACCAATAGATACAACATTTTCCGCTGAAACTTTATTAATACCTGTATTTCCTTGGAATGCACCATTACCTATTGATAATAAATTAGGACTTACAATGTCAAAAGTCATTGCACTTGCAACCTTTGAATGTGCAAAAGCATTATCTCCAATTGATACAACCTCTAATGCATTAGCAGAATTACTATTCTTTTTAACACTTCTTACATAAGGAGCAACATCTAAACTAGAAAAGTTCAATTGTCCACTTACCGTTTCACTTTGACCAGGTGCCATTGCACCATATGTTGATCTAAGCAATATTAATTTATCTCCATCAACAGTTGCATTACTACCCCACCAATTGATAATACTCCATCCATTAGCAGATGACATATCTATTACTAAACGCCAACCATCTATTGTAGTAGTACCAACATTAGTAATTGTAAATGAGAAAGTACCAGTATAAGAACCATTAGATCCCCAATAATTACCTAAACCATTATATTGTGCAGATAATGAATCATCACTAAATTCAAATTCCAACGGAAATTCAAAGAAACTTGTTAAATCAACTCCATGATATTCTACATATTCATATCCAGTAACATTATCATTATTTTCATTTTTAACAGTTGCTTCTCTAATAGAAAATTCCCCAATATCTACATCATCATTAACACCAGCAGGTGTATAACTACCAATTATATAATCATAACTAAAGAAATAAGATTGAATTTCACCTTTAAAATATGATTTATATATATCAACATATCTCTCATCATCTTGATTAACTCCATTAGTTACATAAAATCTCATTCTATCATTAGAAGTAGATCCAACATTATTAATTGCATTATTATTAAACGCTAAATCTAAAGTTTCCATTTCAAAGAATACTTGTAATAAATTTGGTGCATTTGAAATAGCATTTTCTTTCATTTCATGCACAGTACCTAAATCAAGTACATATAATGTTGATACATTTTGGAAAGCTCCTTGACCTAAAGTTTTTAAATTCTTAAAACTTCCCTTTGCAATGGAAGTATCTTTAAATGCACCACTTCCAATATATTCAACATTATCCATTGTAATATTTTTAATACCAGTTAATCCCATAAATGCATTATTAGAAATATTAAGCATTTGTGTTGAACTCATATCAAAAGTAGCAGACGATGATGATCTAGTATGTGAAAATGCATTTTGCCCAACAGATATTATGTTTAATCCTGAAACATTAGGCATTGTAGCTCTAAATCCTAAAAACTCAACTGAATTAAATGATACCAATGAAGATATTTTTAATTGTACTGTTATACTACGACCCATTGCTATACTAGCATTTGTAGTAGTAGGTAAAATAGTTACATAATCTGTATGTTCTTCCCAATTACCATTACTGTATTGTTCAATTCTCATTCCGTTAGGTGTAGCCATATCAAGTTCCCAAGTAGATATATTATCTGAAGAATTATTAGTAATTTTAATTGACATATTACATTGATATGTACCAAAACAAGCAGTAGCTGTTTGTTCTATATCAACATCATCTATAGTAGGATTTAAAACTTCCGGTAAAACATATTCACTACTTAAATCAGGTCCATGATACTCTATTATTTCCCAACCATTAGTTGTAGTACCATCACTCTTAGTTACATTCTTTTGTCTTATTGAATATTCACCAATATCAAAGTCAATTGCACCATAGTAATAATGACCTACAATTCTTCCTGTTGGATATATATAATCATAATAATTACTTACTAGAACTTTATAATATAATAATTGAACATCTGAATCAGGTACATATATTCTAAATCTATCACCTATATCTGTACCAACATTCTCAATAGAATTAGCTTCTACATCAATACTTCTTGTTTCATTTCTCAAAAATAATTGTTCCAAATTAGGAAGATTAGAAACAGCAGAACTACCAAATGTTGAAGCAGTACCCAAATCAAGTACATATAAATTACTACAACTATCAAAAGCTGAATCTCCAACAGATTCTAAAGTACTAAATACTCCTCTAGTGATACCACTATTATAGAAAGCTCTAGAATCTATTTCCTTAACATTATCACCTATTAATTCATTAATATTAAAATTAGAAAATGCATAAGGTCCTATTTTTATTAAGAAATTATTATCTATTTTAAGTTTAACACCATTAGATACTAAAGAATTAGTAAATGCACCTTCACCTATAGAAATAACATTCTTTCTACTTCCATTTACCTCAAATGACTTAGGTAAATCGTATAAACTATCAATATCAGCACCTTGATATGATATAATCTCTAATCCACTATAAACACTACCACTTGGTGTAGTAATAGTTAATTCTCTAACTGTATAATTAGATAATTGTGCAGGTACACTCATATAAGTATAACTACCAATATCTGTACCTCTAATATATACATATCTTTGGTTCTCACCAAATTTATTTTTATATAACTTCAAATATGTATTACCAGTAGGTGCAGTTCCATCAGGAACATATACTCTTAAACGATTATTTATATAATAACCCCAATTAGAAAATATTGCATTTTCTCCTATTGTAATATCTATTTCCTCTTGGTTATTAACTACAATAGAACTAGTACCAGAAAAATATACACGTGCAACTTGTTTACAATCATAGAAAGCATAAGAACCTATATATTTTACATTAGCAAAATTTATTTCATATAAATTAGGTGCACTAGCAAATGCATATGATCCTATTTTTTCAATATCAGTAAATGTAACAATATTTGCAGTAGTATTTTCAAAAGCATGATCTCCAACTTCTTCAAGTCTGTTAGCAACAATTCTATCTAATTTAGTATTATAGAAAGCATAATTACCAATATATACAACATTATCTATTCCAATTGTAGTAATATTTAATCCATAAAATGCATACGAATCAATATTAAGTACTGTTGAAGGTAATGTTACAGGTACACCACTAACATTAACAATATTTAAATGTCTAAATGCATTACTACCAATTTCATTAACAGGATAATCAGTACCACCTAATGTAATAGTATTAGGTATACCCAAAGATGTAGTCGTTAACTGATTATTTATAATATATGAAATCCCAATACCACTGTTATTCTCATAAACTATATATCTTCTATTATCTGATAATTCACCGGTATGGAAAATATTAGTGGAATTTAATGAAGCAACATTTTGATATGTTTCAATAGCACCAGCTGGTACAAAGAATTTAGCTCCATTTTCTGTTGTATTAAATGCAGTAGATGATATAGCCTCAGGTGCTAATGAAAAAGAAAATTTAATATATTTTGAACTTCCAAATGCATTATCACCAATTGATGTAACAGAACTAGGTATAGTCACAAAACTAAATTGTTCACTAGCATCTGCTGGTATATTACCTAATGAAATACCACTAAATGCATTACTACCAATTTCAGATACAGTTTTAGGTAATATTAAAGTTCTTAATGAGTCTTTACCAATCATGGCATTATCTTTAATTTTATTAGCAGTAGCACCATCAGTAACCTTAGAATTAGCTAAACTTAAATAACTTAAATTAGGTAATGCTGAACTATTTAAAAAATCAAAATCTTCATTTTCAAAATATTGCGCATTAATTGTATAAATTACTAATTTTTCTATTGCAGCTGTTCTTACATTTACATTTTCATCTCTAAGAGTAAAGTATTCTGCTAATAAACTTTGAACAGATACAGTAGCATCTTTTATATATACATAATAGGCATTTGTTTCTCCATCTATTGGAATAACAGATGAACCCTCAAGATTTTCTTCAACGTCATCATTGTCAAAGTTATCAGAACCACTAACAGTAAAATCAGATGAAGTAATACCACGTATAATTAAAGTATTACCTTGATTAGATCCTAAATATGGAGTTGCATTAGCAGGTAATAAAATACCAGAACTACCTACTGCACCATAAATTGTACCTAAGTTATAAACATATATTTGAGCTTTAGTAAAACTATCTAACAAAGTCA
Source organism: uncultured Muribaculaceae bacterium (assembly GCA_964389735.1). GTDB lineage: Bacteria > Bacillota_I > Bacilli_A > RF39 > UBA660 > JAQUVS01. Next base: position 25,239 of record CAYMEJ010000008.1, on the reverse strand, counting down.
TTTCTTGAAATTGTAATTGTGTAATAGTACCATTATTAATAACCTCTACATTTGTAGAACCAGGATTAGCTTTTACAAAACCAACCTCTACGTCAGGTCCTAAAGTTAAACGAGTATTTGATAACACAATAATATCAACTGGAATATAAGTAACAGTACTCTTAACAATTTTTACATTTTCTAATAAAATACCATCTTCTTCACCATCTTGTAATCCATTTACTGTCATTTCATTACCAACAACTATATCATAAGATTTATTTTCACCTTTTATTGTTACAGCAGCTTTTGGGGCATTAATATAAAAGTCATTTCCAACTTCTAATATACCAGCACCACTAGTATCTATTTTTAAATCTCCTAAACTTACAAAATCATATACTAAATCTCCAGTTATTTTAAGTTTACAATCATTAGTATCTAAATTAATACGCTTAGGAAAATTAATTGTTCCATCAATAGTAATATCTGATAATAGTCTTATAGTATCTCCTGGATAAGCAGCTTTCATCGCAGAACGAAATTGTTCTTCATTTTCAACATCCCACATTTGACCAACATCATTTTCAGCAGTAATTGTTCCAACTTGTGAAGAATATACATTTAAATGTGCTGATAAACTTTTTCCTGAATATAATGCAGTATTAACAGAAGAATACATACCATAATCTAATCTATAATATACAGAAGTTGAATCATTACCTTCAAGATTAATATCTCCTACTTCAACAACGTTTTTTAATAAAGACAAATTTGTAATTGGATTAATTGTATCTGTTTCTATATTATTAGGAATAGGATTATTAGCAGTATAAGCTTTAACTTTAGTATCGTGTTCTGCTGATAAATTTGAATTCAATACTTCATTTGTTACTTCATAAAGTCTATAATATAAAACTCCTGTTTGACCAATATCTCCCTCAACGCCAAAAGTTAGACTGTATTCCAAGTCTAATGTTCCTGTATTTTTTATCTCAATTATCTTACTATTACGAGTAATATTACTCATATTAGTTTCATATATCATTGTTTGTGTATCACCATCAGTTTCTATAACTTCACCTGATGAATCATATTGAATAACTTGATGTCTAATACTACCTATAGCTATTACAGCACCACTACCAATGTACTCATCGTACATCCAAGAAAAAGATTGCATTAACATTATTATTGCAACAACTATAAAAGCAGACGCCTTTAATATTCTTCTATTTTTAACAAAACGTGACCTTGCGATATTTGAATTTATACCTCTAAAAAAGTCACTTATATTTCTAAAAAAGTTAAAAAAAGGTGTAATAAAACTAGAAAAAAGATTTTTATATTTATTTTTTAATCTTAATTTCTTCATTATATCACCACCTTCACTTTATTATGTTTATATAATTATTTTTTCTTTTTAAATAACTTATTAATTTTATTACTCTTCTTAGAAGTCTCAACATCTAAAACTTCTACATATTCTACTTTAGATTCTTTAATTACAGTGATTATTTCCATCGTTAATAAATAAATCAATGGAACAATAACTAGTATTATAAATCCTACAATATTTTGAATAGCCTTATTTATTAAACTAAGAACTTTAAATTTATAAGTAACTGTTCCATATACTTGTTCTTCATAAATAGCAGGATCAGTACTAGATGAATTAATACCCTTAGTATAAAAAATACGTTTACCATTTTCTTCCAAAATATTTTTAACTCTATGGGTTACAACTTTATCCTTAAACTCACCCGTCATTCCCTGATAAGTAAGAATATCCCCAATTTTAATTTTATCATATTTTGTCTCTTTTACCAATATTATATCGCCAATTTCTAATTGAGGTTTCATACTTTCAGATACTATCGAAAAAGTTCTAAATCCAAAAAAACTATTATCTTTAAAGAAAAATTTTTGACATACTGACATAAGACAGAATATAGATACTAAAATTATAAAAATGATTTCTATTATTGATGTTATTTTTTTTAGCATTATATTACCTCCTATGGTTTAACAAACATTATTTTATTAATAGCAAAATTAGTATCACTAATTTCATTTGATGCATATTTATCAATATAAATATACCAATATAAACTAACAGTTTCACCTGGTTCTACACCAAGTTCATTAGCAAATTTATATGAATAAGTATCAGTAGATTCCTTATACTCTAATTTTTCAGTTAATTGATTTTCAAACAAATCTGGATTTGTTTCACCAATATATAATTTTTCTTTTAATAATTCAATATCCCCTGTAATATTAGAAAAGATTATATTAGTTGAAGACTTAACAGAATTATTATTAGTTAAATCAAATCTATATTTTTGCATCATACCAGGTGCCATCATATCACATGTTATAGGATCATCATTTGTAAGAACATATTGACCATCTCTATACACATAAACATCTACATCAAGAGAACTCGATGTAATAATTAAGTTTCTACTATAATCAACAATTTCACCTCTAGATGGAAAAGTTAACATCCAAGCATAAGTAGCATAACCAATAATGATTACTAATAATACTATATTAAATATTGCATGTGCTTTATTTTTAAACATTTTAGTCATGCTATCATCCTTTCTAATTGAATACTACTGTTGTTATGTATGATTCTGGTGAAACACCAGTTACTTCTGCAATACGAACATATACTGTAGTACCACGAGCAAATGTCATATTTGTATTTGTTACTTTTGTCCATATTGTACTTGTATCATTTGTGTATGCATATTCCATATTTGTAGTTAAATTATTAATAATACGTTGTGCATTATTAGCAGTTACATTTGGTGCATCTAATAGTACATTTGCACTACCAAATTTAAATAGCATATTTGTAACAGTACTAGCTAAAGTGTTATTACAATCAGTATCCCCACCTTCAAGCCAAACTTTCATATTAATTTTAATTGACGAATTAGCAGGAATAGTAAGCAACACTTTCGTTAAATCAATCTCACTATCATCACTAGTTCCTCTACCACCATCTTTACTATCATAAGTTCTTACAACCTGATTTCCAAGAAATGATGGATCAACATTATTATAATCAAACACGCCTTCCTTAACTACCGCTTTAGTTGTAAAAGGTTTATCTATACCATTTTCCTCGATATCACCAAATATATATACTTGCTCAATACCATCTTTTTCAAAAGAAAGTGCAATTCTAACTGCTTTATCTGCTAAACCAGTAATATTAGTATCTTTATTTATATAAACATGCTTAGCAAAATCTTCCGTTTGTAAATAAAAATCAAAATTAATAAATCCCCATTTTTTATAATCATAGTACCCATCAGCACTTTCTCTTATCTTTATATATTGTGGATCACTTTGACTAAGACCTTCACCAAAATCAATAGTATAAAAGTTTTTACCATCAGCAGTAGACATTTGTTTTAATTCAAAATCAGTAACATCACCCAATACTTGGTTTAAATCTACCTCAGTTCTTGCATCACTATCAGGAGATAACTTTATCATTAACCCCTCAGCAGAAGTTACCTTTATATTAGTTTGAGTAATACTAGGATTACTCTTATCAGAAAACCATGCATATGAACCAATAATAAGTAATACGCTTAACTCAATAATTGTAAGTAATTTCATTTTAGAAAAACGTTTTTTCATAGTATTAACTCCTTTCAATTAATAATTTAAAGTTACATAATCTGATGAAAACACTAATGTACTTTCACTATAACGTACATATACAACATCACCTGTTGTAAAAGTTGGATCATTATTATCATTATACTTAACCCATGTTAATCCATAATCAATAGAATATTCCATTCCATTTGTATATCCATCTATAGTATTTCCAACCGCTTGAACGTTCGGAAGATTATTATTTAATTCCTTATTTATTCCCATAAAACTAATAAACATATGGAACATACCACCCTTTAAGGCATCTACCGTTTCCCTATCATTACCTTCAACCCAAATTCTAACAGTGATAGATTTTATTTGTTTATCTTCGCTTATATATGTAAGCATAGGATTACCATCTGCATCCTGATTCTCATAAGAAGCTGTTATATTATCTCTAATATTATCAACTCTCTCTTCATTAAGTGAAGTATTTAAATAATTATATTGTTGTTGTAAGTTAGAATTAATATCAGCACTATATATACCATTATTATATGACATACAATAATTAGGATTTGGTGCCCATACTAACTTTGTTTCATCATCAGGAACAAATTTACCATTTACTTTCTTATCTTCTATAAAAGCCATTCTAACTGAACCTGCTATTAAATCTTTACTAAAATCTCCAAGTACACTCTTCCTGTCAACATTACTACCTATTAATTCATTACTTGTAGTACCAGTAGTAGGCACGACATATGATTTATTTTCCAAAAATATTCCAGTACCCATACTATTTGTTTTAAACATAACATTAAATTCTAAATAATCATGATTAACTCTTGCCCTTTTGAAAGCAATAGGAGAACCATCTTCATGCTTATACGATGGAACAAAAAAGTCGATTCCATTGCCAGTAATTTCATTGTTGAACATAAAGAAATCGTCTAAATTAAGACTTGCTTCATTACTCCATGTCTTTCCACCATCAAGCGAAAAATCAATTTGATTTACTGCTCTAGCTTTCATTGTTAAATCGCTGATTTCAGCACTATCGCCACGATAATACCAAGCATAAGATACGATAGCAATGGTTACTACTATTATTAATAACTTAAAAATATTTGCTGCTTTTTCTTTTTTACTTATTTGTGTAACCATTGAATCACCCCACTATGAATTAAACATTATCCACAATTTTTGTTTATTACTATTATATTTATTTATTGTTTTATTAACAGAATTAATTATCAATTCTTTTTCCTGTTCTTTTTCTCTTTTTACATTTCTAAATTCTTGTAATAGCAATTTTTTAAATCCTGCTTCATCATAATTATCATTTTTATCCACAAAATCTGTTATTATTTTATTTACATAATACTTGCGAATCTTTGCTGGTTTTATTTCCCTATGAATTGATGCATTACTTAGTATTGCATAATCTACTAAGAAAGAAAAATCCATTTCTTCTTTTATTTTACCAGTATCTTCATAATTATCACTTTCTTTAGATTCTGATTTATTATTAACATCATATTGTTCAATAAACTCCCATAACTCCAAAGCTTTCTTCAAATTAGGATTCTTTAAAATAGCGTTAGTCTTTCTAATAGGAGACTTAACCATTATTATACCTGCTGCAGATAATTCTTGAATAAATTGACTCTTTAAGAAATCTCCAATAATCATTTGAATTTTTTCAACACGTTCTTCAACAGTTAATCCAGAAGAACTTTTTGCAGATAAATCTTCAAAGCTTCTAGCTTCCAAATTAATATTTACTTTTATTTTCTCTAATCCAATATTAGTTTCAGCATTATAATTCATTACCTTTTCAACTTTTGAAAAAGCACCACCTTCAGTTACCTTTTTACGTCTTTGAAAAAAGTCCTGTAAATTGCACAAAAGAGAATAAACAAATCTATTCTCATAAGTGTCATATGTTTCTTCCTTGTGTACATTCAAAACTTTACTAGGCGTAATAGTACCATCTTCATGTATTTCTTGTATAAAGTTAGTATGCATAGCTAAATGTCTAATAGTTTCTAGTGTAACCTTTTTACAACGTTCAACACCAACAACTTCTTCTTCTTGAACAATGAATTTTCTGGGATTACGTACAAGATCATCTATATAGTTTAAAGTTTCTTCAATCTTATCTAACCACGTATAATCAAATTCTATTTTTTCAAAATTAGTAATGACATTAGTTACTGAAGAATTATTTTCCATAAATTGTTCATAAGTATTGTCATCAGTACCCTTAACAATTTTATTTAATTCACCCTTTTTCATTCAATCACCTACATCATTTTTCTTAATCTATTTAAATAATCCTTACATTCATTCATATTTTCTTTACCAAATACTTTATCTAAATACTTGATAAAATCAGGTATTTCATCACGAATAAATGATAAATTTAATTGTTCGAATTTTCTAAGGATCTTATGTGAAATAATATAGTCAATTCCATCTATTTCAGAACCACCACATCCAACATATACAGGAACAAAGTCCTTTAATTGTTTAACAATACGGTTACCAAACGCTATACGGAAATGTTCAATAACATAATTATCCATTTCTTCAAGTTTTTTCATATTTTCTTCTGAAACAACATGTTCTTGTTTAGCTTTATCAAATAATGATTCTAAGTATTTACTACTTAAACTTAAATGATCAGTAAATGGAGCATCAAATGCAGCACCCTTATCATTTATATCTATTGGCATAGCACGGTCATAAACTTTATCTGTTACCATAAATGTAGAGTCGTCATTATTGATTGTACCAATATACCACATATTATCCGGTAATTTTAATTTACCGCCGTCAAGTCCTTTTGGATCCGAATCCCAAACGTCAGGTGTTAATTCAATTATCCACTCATCACGTGAAGGCATTTCTAGAATTGATAACATTTCGGCAAAATAATATTCAACACGGGCAATGTTCATTTCATCTAGTATTGTTAAATAAACTGTATCAATAAAATGAGCTTCATACATTTTAGCTAAAACTTCTGTTTCATTAAACTTTTTAGTAAATTCATTAAAGTATCCAAATAATTCGGTTCTATCACGCCAAGATGGTTGAACAGAAGCAATTATTGCATCATTATTAATAAATTTACCCCATGCATATGGAAGTGATGTTTTACCTGTACCAGATATACCTTGTAATATAATTAATCTAGTAGCACCAAAAGATGACAAGAATAATCTTATTACTTCTGGTTTATAATATAACTTCATTTGACTACAAGCAAAGTTTCTAAACATTTCAATTATTCCTTCAAGTGTAATTTCATCATTAGTAGGTTTAGGTTGATATGTTTCCATAGCTTTGTCTATACAACTTAAACGATAGAATCTACTATTACCAGTATCAACACCACTTTCAGTAGCAGTTTCTTCACCTTCAGTATTAGTTTCTTCATCTATATCATCATCATCAACATTAGAACCCTTATCAACGCTAGTAGATGTACCATCAATCAAAATAGGATCATTTAAAGATACTCCAGGATTTAATCCTAATTGAGATACCTTCATAGCCATAATTCTATCCTTTTCTTGGCTTATTTTTAATACATCTCTATTTAGTTTTGCAACTTCTTCTAATAAAGCTTCTTGTTCAACTAATGTCTTTCTAACTCTAATATACTTTTTAAAAAGTAATACTATTAAGAAAACTATAAAACCTATTATTGCTAATACAACTAGAGCAGCAAGTATTACAAATACCCAGTCTCCAGCAGAGAATTCGCTTGAATAGTTTTTTATTACGTTGTAATATCCAACTAGATTAAACATTTGAACAATTCCATCAATAAATCCCTTAAATATTTTTAAAAGACCATCAAAAAATTGTGTCATAAAATCATATAAAAATCTTACAAACAAATCCATGTCTTACACCTCCCGTATTACCCTTTAAAAAGCATATTGCTATGCTTTTTTTTGTTCATTTTTAGCATCTTCTATTTCACGAAGTGCTTCTTTTTTCTTTTCATCAATTATAATTATAATTAACTTATATAATTGATATACGAAGAATACGAATAAAGGTAAAATGATACAACATAAGAAACCATATTTAGATTTAAAGAAATCTAAAATATTTCCTACACCATTAAGTTCTTTTCCTGTATATTCGTCATTATCATATATTGAAACAACATCTAATTTTGTAATTCCAATACTGTCTTCTGTTTTATTAGCATCACCTTTTGTAATATAAGTGATAACTCCATTATCATTGTTAATTTTAACAATTCTATGTGTCTTAATAACAGTTTCGTCTCGCTCAACAGCAAAGAAAGAAACTATATCTCCAACCTTTAGTTCTTGATCGTCATACTTTTTAGTAATTAATAAATCACCTTTTTCAAAAGTTCCGTTCATAGATCCAGATTGAATACTAAGTGGAATATAACCAAATATATTTGCAATACCATTTTCTTTAGTATTAAGTGATACTACTGTAACTGCTGCAGCTAAAAGTATAACTATACCTAAAAAAACATCTAATAAAATACTAAGTACTTTATTTTTCTTTTTATCTATCTTTTTAGCCATTATTTTTATTCAGCAACAAGGTTAATAGCTGCTCTAATACCTGTTCCTAAAGAAGCAGAGTTTTCACAGTCAATATCTTGTCCTTCAATCCAAATATAAATTCTTACTTTAGTAATACCTGCAGTTATATTAAATACTGTTGTATCAGTTGGTAAATTACCTACAGTAGAAGTTTTAGTAGATACAGCTGCAAAATGTTCAGTATCTAATGATTCAAGACTTAAAGCAGTACCTTCAGCTTTAACACCACTGTATGCTTTTGCTTCACCTTGAACAGCTCCAAGACCTATTGCAGTAGTTGTATGATCATCAGCATTTGGTTCCCAAATTACTTGAGTATCTTTTGTTCCACCTGCTAATGCTATTGCAGTTGCTGGAGTATTAGTTGAATCAGTTCCTTGTTTTAAGAATCCGATACGTGATAAAGATTTTAATTTAGTATCATTGATAGTACCTTCTGAATTAGCTGCATTTACAGCAGTAACTCCACTACCAGTGTTTAATTTAATTGTTTTATCAACTGATGATTTAATGAATAAATCGAATGCTACATATTTAGCAGCATCATTGCTTTGTGGTTCTTCAAGTAAAGTTGTACTTAAAGTACCATTTTCTGCTAATTCACCATAGAACATATCAAATTGTCCTGTAGTAGTTGAACCAACTGTAGATACAGCATTTAATGTTGTAGGAAATTGGTTCTTATTATTTAAATATCCTGTTGTTTTAATTTCATTAGTAGTTAAAGTTGATTTCCAACTAGTTGCATTCATTGAAACTTGAATACCATTACTAGCTGTTACGTTTACGTCTAAGTTTCCTAATGATACTGCTGTATTAGCTGTAAACCATGCATATGATGCAGTAGTTAAAGCAACAGCTGTTACTAATAACATTAAAAACGCTAACATAACTTTTTTGTTTTTCATATTATCCCTCTTTCTTGTTTTTTTCTGCTACCATTTAAATTTAGCGCGCTCTAAATTTAACATCGTTAATACTAAACTTCGTTTACCTCTGTTAAAAGCATCAACATTTTCATCTCTCCACCTAATATATCATCAATGCATTCAGGATCGTCTCCTTCTAGCCATATAACAATAGTATATTTATCTACATCACCAGATTTTAAGTCTTTTCTCGTTTCACTCATAACTTGATGATTAGATATAAAAGGTGTCGTATTTGGTTCCATTTGACCAGTAATTTTGCTTTTTTTAGCGTACACTGTTTTATCATTATTAAGGTAAACAGCAACTCTAACAGCTTCATCAACATTTTTAATAACAGATTTAATTGTTATTTCCGTTTGATAACTAGTGGCGCTATCACCTGTGTTTTTAACGAAAAATGTATAAGCTAAATAATTGTCCTTACTGTGAGCACCTTCGTGTTCAGTAACATCATCAGGAATCCATCTCTCGGAAATATTATCCATGTATTTTAAGGCATTAGTTTTTAAAGTTAATGGTGTTTTTTTAAAATCACTTGTAGAAGAAATAACAATGCTTTTATTTGCTTTTAAATTAGGATCAAGATTTATAGTAAAATTACCAGTTTGATTTGCCATATATATCATTCCATATATAACAGATACAATTAATAATAATACCGCAAGTCCAGTCCAAGCAATACGCATATGCACCTTTCTTTTATAAAGTTTCTCTGCAGTAACCTTAACGGTTAAATGATTATTACTCATGAATCACCTACTCCATAATGTTGCTTTCAGAAATTGGTTTTAAATCATTACCATTTTGCAAAAACCAAATATTCTTTTCTATACATGCTTTCCTTGTATCATCATCATTAACATTTTTCATGATTGGGATGATTTTTAATTCATTAGCTAAATCAATTTTTGTTTTCATATTCTTACTTTTACAATCAATATTCATGTACTTGAACATTACTATTTCCCTTTTATTCAAATTAGAAATATCAAAATCATCAATAATCATAATAATTCCATTTCCATTTAGTACTTCAAGATTTTCCACATATTTAGAATAATCTCTTTCACTAATATTTAAATAAATATGATCCTTTAGGATACTATTATCAAGTAATGCCAATATTTTTTTCACACTACCTTTAGTCCTAAAATAATCCTCAGGAACATCAATTATAAATGTAGGTATATTCTTTTTCAAAAGATATAACCTAAGTATTAAATAATCAATCCTATCAATAATAAAATTAGTTAATGGGATGACTAGTTTTTCTTCACCAATAATCTTTTCAATTTTCTTTTTTCCTTTATCTTGAATATTCTCAATTGAAATATTAATTTTTGCTTCTAATAAATCTTCCCCATCTTTTTCATTAGAAATAGTTAAAAATTCAACATTAAAATCCTGATTTGAATACTCTTTAAGCATCATTTCGTTTGTTTTAATATTCTTTTTTACCAAATCTCTAAGATAATTAGGAAGATATCTTATAATATTAGAAACATCTTTTGTTAATGTTTCAGAGTATTTACTTTTAATAAAATCAAAAGCTTCTTTAAAAGATAAATTTGGTGAAACAATTGAATTGGTCAAACGATCAAGTTCAATTGATATTAATATAGAGTCTGATAAGATTAAACATGTATTTAATGAAGCTTCATCGTTTTTAATCATATTAATATCAATTATTTTATTAAACATAGTATATAAAACTTGTTGATGATCAACATTATTTATTTTATGTTCTTTAAAAAAATCAGTAATATCTGGTCTAGATAATTCTAAAAAATTATTATCATTAAAAAAATCAACCAAATGTTTTTTAATACAATCTTTTAACTGATTAATAGTTTCATTACTTGGATTATAGTTACTACCATATACTGTTCTAAGAATAGCATTTGTATATTCTACAATATTTTTAATCTTAAAAGTTGTATATGCTTCCACTATACTACAATCCTTCATGTTCTTCCTCCCTCTACTCTACAATAATAATTATAACATAATCTATTAATTTGGCAACAAAATAAGTCGATTTTTGTAAACGTTTTTTAATCTAATTATAAAAATTGTTTTGCTGACTCACTTTTTAAATTCAATTATTTTTACACAAAAAAATAGAGTACACACTCTATTTATAATTAAAATAAACTAATTTGCTCACTTTTTTCCTTATTTATATATAAATTAACTATATCTTTCATCTTATAAACTATGCCGTATTTATTACATTCTTCAATAAAAATTTTATATAAATTATTTGCTTTTTTTGAAATACAATTATAACTATTCCCATAATTTTTTATATACTTTTCTTTTACCATTGGAAAATATTGATCTAGTTTATTATAATAATATAATCTTTGATTATCTCTTAAAGTAACACCCATATAAGTATAAATAAATTTAGCACCACTTTCATATGATAATCTCACCATATTTTTTATATTATCTTCTGTATCATTAATAAAAGGTAATATTGGATTCATTAATACCCCAACTAATATACCCTCATTACTTATCCTTTTAATTGCTTCAAATCTTTTCGAAGAAACACACACATTAGGTTCAATAATAGATGACATATCATCATCACTATTTGTAATAGTTATATTAACAATTACTGGATTCTTTTCATTAATTGATTTTAATATATCAATATCTCTAAGTATTAAATCACTTTTAGTAGTAATACAAACACCATATCCGTACTTATCAATTAACTTTAAAGCACTTCTTGTCACTTCTAATTTTCTTTCAAAAGGATTATAAGTATCAGACATAGATCCTACCCCTACAATACCTTTTTTCCTTTTAGAAATAAGTTCTTTTTCTAAAATACTAATTGCATTCTCTTTAACTCTAACAGTATCAAAATCATTAACTCTATAACAATCACTTCTACTATCACAATAAATGCATCCATGACAACAACCTCTATACAAATTCATATTATAATCATATGAAAACCAACCATCATATGGTTTTACTGAAGTTAGAATTGTCTTTGTAGTAATTGTATTCACATCATCACCTACTTATTTGTATCTTTTATACTTCTACAAATAGTAACACATACCATAAATAAAATTGTAATAATTACAGCATACTCCATATTAACACCTCTATGAAAATTATAAAGATATAATATAATTAAAACAATCGATATATATTACAAAACCTTACAGGCCTGTAAGGTTTATTTTTTCTTTCTCAATACACTTATTCCACATAGATCATCACAACCATAACATGCTATTGCACCAGCTAGATCTTTTCTCAAAATATTTTCAAAATACTTAAATGAATCTATATAATTATAAACATTTTGCATATCAACTTTATTTTCATTAACATTACCTATAACTATATATTTTGGATCATAATTTTCTATATTATTTTCGTTAACTACATCTTTAAGTATAGGATCAAAAATATCTCTTCTAATACGGAATTCACCAGAACTAATTAGATTACCACAATTATCAAAATTAACTCTAAACTTGTACCCTCTCATACTCATAACACTAGCAAATCTAGCTTTAATTCTCTCTTTTAATTTTAATTCTGAAGAATCTCTTCCACTTCTAATGAATCCTTCTGGATTAGGAACTAAAAATGAAGTATAAATATCACTTCTAATACTTTCAATTTCTTTTACTATTTTCTCTCTAGAAAGACCTGTTTTTACTAAATCTTTTGCTAGTTCATATATTAATGTTCCACCTGTAGCACCTTGCATAGTATTTACAATAGATATAGGAACATTTCCTTTTTCATCACAAAAATCTTCCATAACAATATTACAAATCTTTTCAGTACCGGATGATATACCATAACTCATACTCAAATGAATTATTTCATTATTTAAATCTAATTGTTTTTCAAATGTATCAATATAAGACCCACCTAACCCAGAAGAAGTCTTAAATTTTTCTCCTAAAGCAGTTCTTTCTAATATTTCTTTATTTGTTAATTCTCCATCTAAATATGTTGTATTATTATTACCATTAATAATAACAGGTATTAATAAATCTTTTTCAATATTCAGCGGACATACTCCACTATCAGCAGTAATTACAATATTTTTCATTTTTCCCCCAAAAAATTATTTTTCTGATGCTGCTCTAACAGCAATTGCTAATTGATCAGCACACGAAGTTCCTCTACCACCACAATTTATTCCTTTTAATTTCTTTTCTATCTCATCAACAGTAAAACCATCTACTAATCTTGATACAGCTTGTAAATTTCCATTACATCCACCTACAAAACTAATATTAGTAACAACATTATTATCAATATCAAAAGATATTTCTCTAGAACACGTTCCTACTGTTTTATATGTATATCTCATATTTTCCCTCTCTTATATTTTTCTAAAGCATCTAACATCTCTCCAACAATTATTTCATTAACTGGATTATTTGGAATGTTATCCTTTAACACTTCTTCAATATCATTATAATTAACATATCTTAATGTAAAATTACCTGCCTTTTCCATTTCAGTATAATGTTTTTCCTTTTCATTAATTAATTGATCAGTTTCTATATCAAAATAATACAATTCTGATAATCTATTTTTACCCTCTTCAGGCCAATTTTCGTTATAATGTTTAATTGCAAAAAAAGGTTCCTTTATTTCACAATTTAAAGTTATTCCTGTCTCTTCTTTTATTTCTCTTCTTACACAATCTTCTAAAGTTTCTCCTTCTTCTAAGTGTCCTCCTGGAAATTGAAGAATACCATCACAATCCCCTAGCATTATTTCATTAGAACTATTTCTTATTATACACTTAACTCTAGTAACTATTTCTGTTACATCTTCTTTAGGCATGTTAGATTCATTATCTATTAGTATTTCCATATTGTCTCCTATCTAAACATATTCTCTATTTCACTAAAACATAACTCAGTAGTTGTTTTAATAAATCTGATAATATTACTTGTATCAAATACATATGCTTTGTTTTCTTTTGTATTTTCTATAATTATTCCACATTGATCAACAATGATTTGTAACTTATCCATCGGAATTTCTTCAATTATATTACCTAATTTAGGTAATTCTTCATAAAATAAAGATAAATCCAAATCATATTCATCAAGTAGTTTAATATTTAAATTAGTATAATCATTATAAATATATTTTACTGCTTCTTTACCGTCCATTTTTAATTTTTCACCATCAAGTGTTGTAATCATTTCTCCATTAAACACCTCGGGTAAGAAATATTTAAACCATATATAATCAGTATATAAATGGATATAATATCCCATGACAAAGTCATCATCTAAATATGCTTTATACTTAGAAAGAAACTTTTCCATATTTGGAACACTATTACCTATACCATCTAAAAAATGAGAATGTAATTTAGTTTCACCAATATGTTTAGATATATCAGGTGCAATTGATCCTAATATTATTTTATTCTTATCCCTATGTAATTTTTTATTTATTTCATTTGCAACACACATGTGTATTATTGAACTTGCCATAACTTCACCATTTATATTATAACATATTAATTTATATTAATTTAATACCTTTTCTTTTTCTAAATAATTAACTAATTCTTCCAAGACTTTTTTAACATCATTATGAATTATCATATTAAAAGAATCTTCAATTGAAAAATACCCAATATCCATTATTTCAGAATCTTGTTTCTTTAAATTATCACTTATTGGTTTTGCTAAGAAAAATACAACATCCTTCATAACATTTTTTTTAGGTGAATAAGTAATAACTTGTCTAAAACCATCATCTATTTCTACATCTATATTAGTTTCTTCTTTTATTTCACGAATTGCTGTTTCTATTTCAGTTTCATCATTTTCAACATGTCCTTTAGGAAAAGACCAATGACCAGCATATTGTTTAATTAATAATATTTTACTATCTTTCATAACAATAGCTCCACAAGATTTTTCTAACCTCATATTAAACACCCCTTTTCTTAATAGGATGTCTAATAACAGTTTTTAAATTAGAAGGATTACATTTCCTAGGATCACTTAAATATATTTCATGATGATATCTTTTATCAGTAATATCTATTTCATATCCATTTTCTTCCATATAACTATGCATATTTGCTACAGTAGCAGGTTCATTATCAAAAGGTCCAATATGCATACATTGAACACATAAACCTTCATTATATTTAAAGAACTCTACTTTAGAGAAATCTCTTTTCTTTTTCTTAGTAGCTTCTTCTACTGCCCAATCAAATTCTTCTTTCGTAACAAAATCTGGTAATCTAATTATTGATATCCATTCAAATGTAGATTTATCAGTATAATCAATACCATCTACACCTTCTTGCCACCAAAAACCTTCTAGTGGTGGAACAACATATTCAAAATAACCATCCATTTTATGACTAGTTTTATAACTCATTTTTATAGTAAATGCTATTGCATATAACATTCCAATTGCATCATGGTATTCTCCACTTTCACTATTAGGATTACCCTTACCTCTAACTGCAATATAATTCATAGTTGGTACTGTTACAATACTAGGAGTATTTTTTGGTAAATAAAATTCTTTATATTCTTTTTTATAATCAAAAGCCATAATATACCTCCTCTAATAAATTAAATTATACCATAAAAAAACGGACATTTGTCCGTTTATTAACTTTGTTTACATAATGTTTTACTAGTTTTTGGTGCATATTTTTGTTTATTTTCATTTAATAATTCATTATACTCTTGTAATCTACAATTATATAGATGTACATCAATTAAATCATCAATGCCTTTTTTTCTAAACTGATTCTCAATTCTTTGTAATTCTATTCTCTTACAAAGAATACAAGATGCAAGACCATTATTAATTATTCTAATGAAATTTTCAAATAATTGTGAATTAACTTTTTCTCTTACTAAATAATTTCTTAAATAAGATAAATCTTCACCAACTCCATCATGTTCTTCACTTGTTGCTAATAATGCTAATTGATCTATATCAATCATACCTATTTTATAATCATCATTTATATATATATGTCTCATACTTACTCCTTGTTTAAATTTATGTTTTATATACTAACATATTAATAAAACTAAATCAACATTTTAAATTCTTGCATTCATTAAATTACTAGAAGAATATCTCTTTAACCCTCTATTAAATACTATAAACGCTAAAAGAACTAACAATATTGAAATACATACATTTATTAATAATAAATATATATTAAAATTTAATATTACATTTATCGGAATATAATTAATAACTCCTACTGGTACCAAAGTATATAATAATACTTTTGTAACATTTTTAAATATACCATCTGGGTATGTTGCAAAGTTAACTAATAGTGAATTACCTACATCTGCAATCATATCAGAATTAGTAAACCAAAAACTTAAACTATTTAAAATAATTGATGCAGAAGTTAACATTAATCCACCCGTAATAGTAAATAAAGTAAATAAAATAAAACTTTCTATTGAAAATCCATATATAAAATACATAATGTATCCAAATATAAAATCTCCAATAGCAGAAACAGTTATTTCAGATGTAATTATAGATAATAATATATTTTTAGGTTGAACTATATAAGCATCTAATTTACCATTTACAATAGTACCTGATAAACTAAATGATTTTCTAAAGAAGAAATGAGCAAAACCATATATTGTAGCAGCCAATCCCCATAATAGCAAAACATCTTTAAAAGTATAACCACCAAAGTCTTCTTTTATTGAAAACAATATTATCCATTGAACAATCATACAAGAATTGTTCAAAATCATAAAGAATATATTAGATACAAAAGATGCTTTATTTAACATTTCTCTCATTAAAGAATACTTTAATGAAAGTCCAATAACCTTTAATTGATTTTTAGCCTCCGTTAACATTGATTTTTCTCACTCCCTTTCTATAAACTAATGCACAAATACCATAAGCTATAAATATATATATTACTTGTGCTAATAATATACTAATAGCATTTGACCAGTTGAAATCTACAAATAATTTTGCAGGTCCATAACTAACAACATAGATAGGACTATACTTAATTATTTCTTGTAATATTCCAGGAAAATATTCTATCGGAAAAACTGTACCTAATACCAATATAAACTTACTATATATCCAGTAAAATGGACCAGAATCTTCAATAAAGAAAGATATTAATCCAATACTAGTAATTAATAATATACTAATAATTACTGCAAATATAGCAGAAACCAATACTATTAAAATACTTATTATATTTAAATTAGGAAAACTTCCTACAAATATGAATCCAGTTAACATAGCAAGAATTATAAATATAATTCCTTTTATTACCATATCACCTAAATGAGTAGAAACTATATATCCAATATAGTTATAAGGTTTATTAATATTATAAGCAATATTGCCACCTTTTACATCTTCACTGATCTTACTACATAGTTTTCTACCACTAAGTGTCATCCATAATATTTCAGTAATAATTACATACCATATCATTTGATTCATACTATAACCATTAATTATTTGACTAGAATCACTATATAAATATCTCCATAAATTAAAGAATATAAATAACATTAAAAAATAAGCTATAAAACTAACTAGTATATTTACAACGTATTGTAAATTACTCATTACTTGAGTTTTTAATATAAATAAATACTTTTTCATATTAATCCTTATTCTTATAAATATTACTTATTATTTCTTCTAATGGAACATTAGAAATATTGATATCTATAATGTTATCTGGATTTAATAATTTAATAGCATCAGTAACACTTCTTTTAGTAGTATCCACTTCTATTTTTAAATTATATCCTTTATCTTTTAATATAGTAATTCCATCTTCATCATCTAAATTAACTTTATCTTTCATTTTTACTTCTACTATTTTCTTATTCAAATAGTGATATTTTAAATTTTCCATAGAATCATCAAGTACTACTTGCCCATCATTAATTATAATTACCCTTTTACATAGTTTTTCTATATCTCCTACATCATGACTTGTTAAGAATACCGTAGTTTTATATTCTTTATTCATCCTTTTAATTAAAGTTCTTATATTTTCTTTAACAACTGGATCAAGTCCTATAGTAGGTTCATCTAAAAATAATATCTTAGGTTCATGTATTAGAGATGCAACTATTTCACATCTAATCCTTTGTCCTAAAGATAAATTTCTAACTGGCGTATTAATAAATTCATTTAATTCAAATAATTCATTTAATTCAACTATTTTCTTTTCAACAACACTTGTAGGTATATCATATATTGCACCAAAGAATTTAAAATTGTCATATGGAGTTAAATGAGTCCATAATTGTTCTTTTTGCCCAAAAACCGTACCAATTTCATAAGATAGTTTCTTTCTATCTTTACTAGGATCTAGTCCTAAAACCTTTATGCTTCCTTTATCAGGAAATAATATACTAGTCATCATTTTAATAGTTGTACTTTTACCTGCTCCATTAGGACCAATAAATGCTACAACTTCACCCTTTTCAATTTCAAAGCTAACATCTTTTACTGCTTTAATTGTCTTATATTTAGGTTTAACAATAGATTTTAAACTTCCTTTTAAACCTTTTTCTTTAAGCTTAACTTTGAAATTTTTTGATAACTTATTAACTTCTATTATAGCCATATTTATCACACTCCCTCTTGATTATATACATTATTACATATATATCACTATAATAAAATGATAATTTATTTATTCGCTTAAAAATATACAAAAAAGCCACGAATAAATAAATATTCGTGACTCCAATTAATATAACTGTGTAGGCATACACCCGAGATAGCTTAACTACGTTTTATATCTCCTCACTTGTTCATATAATACTACAAATTAGGAAAAAAATCAATATTTTATAACTTTATTATGTTATAAGTGTATAATAAATATAGGTGATTAATGTGAAAAATAAATATACAGTTGAAGAATATAATAAAAAATTAATAGAGTACTTAAAATGTATATATGACTATTTAAAAGAAAAAAATTATAATCCAACAGCATATAAGTTTGATTGGAATGATGATGAAGAAATACCATTTAATTTAGATGATATTAGTAGATGGCCAAATTATTATTGGATTGAATATATAAAAGATAATATAAATTATAAAATATCTTTATTTTATAAAGACTTTGATTTAGGAAGTGGAAACATACATGTATTACCAGGAGTAATTCAATTATGGGAAGAAAGTAAAGACAATATTGATAACCTTGATGAAATAATTAATAACAAAAATAATAATAGAACAAAGAAATATCGAGAAAAAATCAATGACAAAGTATGGAAGCCATTATTAAATGCCGTTCATTATTTAGATTTAAATGAAAAAAAAGATTTAGAAAAAGTATATGAACTAATAACTAATAAAAATATAAAACCCGCTAAAATAGACAAAGACTTGATAAAATATTTTACTAGAAATAACATAAAATATACATATACTTCAGATGAGGCAACATTATATCCAATAATAAAATGGGAAAATATTTCATTAACAAAAAACCAAAATTACTGGATTAGTTATTATACTATTGAAAGAACTAAAAATAATTTATTTTATGCAAAATACGGTCAAGTGCAATTTTGGAAAAAAATAGTAAAAAATGAAAAAACTAAGCGATACAGTCCGAATGAATATGATAAAGAAAATAATAAATTCATACTATATTATCCATCAAAAGATGAAAATAGTAGTAAATCATTCAATCCCAAAATAAATATTAACAACATAGAGGAATTGAACAGATTGAATAACGAATTCAAAAAATTTATGGGAAATAATCATGGAATTATATGAGAAAAATGATAATGCAATATATATTTTAAATATTCTAAAGAAATAGTGATGAAGATAATATATTACAAGTAAGTGATATAAAAGAAAAAATAAAAGATATATATTAAATAGATATAGACCCTAGAACAATAAGAAAAATAATCAATTTATTAAAATATAAGTTAGATTATGATATATCTACTAGAAATGAAAATGGATTAGGTTATTTTATATATAGAAATCCTGCTTAATATTACATAAAATAGATACAAATATATTTCTATTACATATATTAAAAATATTATAAATCTACAATGTGTGCCCAGAAGTATAATGTTCTTCTTCATGATCAAAAAAATCTTCCTCTTTTATTTCACCTTTTTCAGTTTCATAATAAATACTACTGGTTCTTATTTTTTTATTTTCTATACTTTGTTGTATAAATTGATTTTTTTCGTTTTCATTTATATTTAATGGAACTAAGTATCCTGCCTTAACATCATACATAAAAATTGGTAATTCTTTTCCTGTTTGCATCATGAAATATTTTTGAGCAAGAATTATATTAATCATAGTCATATTAGAACTACACATATTAGCAAATAATCCAACTATTGCATCACTAGAAATGTTTATATTTACTTCGTTCATTACATTTTGATGTTTTTGTTTGATAATGTTTTCTAACTCATCTAAAGAATTAATACTAGATGAGTTTGCGCGAAAATCTCCATTTTGCTCATTACCACAACTTCCACTATCTTGTTCAGAAATATGTCTTATATTGCATTTACTTTCATCCATAATGAATCCAATGGGTTTATATGTAGGAATAGACTCACCAGGAACTAATAAAGTAGTCGATAAACTATATAATCCTTGGTCATTTGCCATTTCATATTCACCAGCCCATATAGAAAAATCATTTACTATTTTTTCACCGCTTCTTTTTAAAGTCGGATTATCCATTCCACGTACTATAATGCGATTATTTATAAAATCAGACATATATCCTCCTATAACAAATAAGTATTTATTAATAACTATATTATAGCATAATTACACAAAAAAACGAATATAACTATTCGCTTAATCTTAATACATTTTATTAATTCAACATATTAAATGTATTATATTTTTAATAATATCTATTCACCTTTTTCAAATATAATAGGCAATCCACTTGGATGATATATCATATTTCTTGCTACAAGAATTTTTTTCTTTGTTTTAAAACCTGGAACACAAATCTCAATTGGCAAATCAAAATAATGATGATTATATATAAAATAATTACTATCAACAATTTTTTTCTGCAATCTCTCACCATCATACTGATAATGTCTACTTATTTCTTTATCTATTCCTTGTTTATATTTTTTTAATATATTTTTATTATTAATTACTTCATTAGGATTTAACAAAAAATTATCTGATGATTTATTTAAATAATAGTTTTTATCATTAAATGATATAGAAAATGTATTTAATGAAGTAACAATATCTTTTAACTTTTTAGAAAGAATTGATTGAGGTGATAATTGATTATTATTTTTAATTAAATTTTCTCTTTCAATATCATTTGTAATATATGGATAATAATCTCTTGTAGTTATTATCTCATCTTCCACTGAATCATCAAACAAGAGGCCTGATTCTATTTTTACTTCAGCCAAATCATTAAAATGATAAAGAAAATCAAATGATTCAATATTTCCTTTAATATGTAATTTATTTAAATTAGGACAAGCATATGGCATGAATATTAATAAACCACTATAATTTATATTACCTTCATAAAAATCAACATTATTAATATCAATATCTAAATCTCTTAATTCAGGAAAATAAGAACAAAACATTAACAATTTTAAATCATTATCACTCATATCTTTTATTTTAATTTTAGATGAGTTTATTGTTGTATGACTATAATTTTCAAAATGACAGTTTCTAATATCTATATATTCCTCGATACAGTTTAAACAATTACTATTAAGAATATTACAATGATCTAAAATAATAATACTATTTAATAAATTTAATGAAGCGCTACTCTTTATAATACAATTTTGTAAATGAAGACGTTTCAATTTTGGAAAATATTTTTTCATTGTAGTAATCATTTTATCATCAATTATTGCATTAGATACTGCTAAAGATTCTATTTCTAATATTACATGATGATAATCTCTTATTATTATACCCTTATATTTATTATATAGTTTATTATTATCTGATGTTAAAAAATACAAAATACATTTAAGTAATTTTTGATAATTATCAGTGTTTTTAAATGATACCAACAATTCTTTATAACCTAGTATTTCTTCAAATTTTAACTCAGAAAAATAATTTTTATCTTTTCTAACAAAAATAAGTTCTCTAAGATATCTATCATATTCTCTATTACTATGTCCATCAATAAATAAGGTTAATTCATCATCTAAATTTAATCTTCCTTCATTATACTTTTCTTCCAAACCAAAGCCACGCATTCAAAACACCTCCAATCATAATATATAAATTAATTAGGCATTATTATAATAAATATTTATAGAATAAGCAATTATTTTATTTAAAAATAAAAAACGATTTTTTCCTTATCCTTATAAGATAAAGAAAAAAATCGTTATTAACATATTGGCACATACGATATTATTATTTCAAATAATCGTATAAAAAAAATACCAGTAATTACTGATATAATTTTAATATATTTATGGGGCATTTGTCAAACTGAAATATGTATTGATATCATAAATATTTTGCAAAATAAAAATGAGTCAGAATTTTATTTTAAATTAACAATTGAACATTTCCAGTTTTTGAAAAAATTAATAGTATGTATCAAAAATAATATTTAAAATTTCCTTAGTAAATCCAATTTTTCTTAAATCAGATAATCTTTTGTCAACTATATAATCAAAAACTTCTTTTCTAGCTTCTTTTGTTCCATAATGTATTTGACTGTGACAAATTGGACATAGTGCAACCATATTTTCAATACAATCTAATTTAGTTCTTCTAAAGTTTCTTTGAGCAGCCATTGGCACTAAATGATGTCCTTCTAAATAATTATCCATAGAAACAGTTGGAAAAGTAACATGTTCCGCATTGAATTCGCACTTATAAAGAACTTTGCTAAACCTTGTCGCTCTAATTTTTGGATCAGTAGGAAATCTATTTTTAGAAGCAGAAATTTTGTCTTCATCAATTAAATCAATAAGATTAAAGTTCTTATTATTATTTTCAATATTTAACAATTCATCATCATTATATATTGTTAATCCTTTACTTATTTTAAAAGTTTCAATATTATCATTTTCAAATTCATATTCTTCGTTTTCTTGCTTAACATTAGTTAGTCTATCCTCAATTTCTTGTGCAAGCAAAAAACCGGCATCTTTTAGAGTATATTTATATGGTCTATCTTCACTTTTATAAAATAGAATATTATTTTTTTTCTTAGAATAATTCGAAACAAGTACATTTCTAATTGTTTGGTCAATTATATCTTGATGTGAAGTCAAATTCATCTGATCCATTAAATCAACAATTGTATATCCTTGATAAATTATTTTGAGTTTTTCCCTTGCTTCTCCAGAAGTTATCCCTGGATTTTCTCTAACAATATAACATATATACGCTCTTATTTCTTCTTCATTAGACTTTAAAAGATGGGTTTTACCTCTTGAATCAACAACAAAAAAAGCATTTCTATTTTCTTTTCTTTCTATCTCACTAATTGAATTTTCAATCAATATTTTTAAATATTCATCATAAGATAGGTTTACCCCACTCTTAACCCAATCATAAACCTCTTTACTTTTTAGGTCATTTGGCCCTTGTCTACCGTTTTTATTAATTAACTGGATTATTTTTTTTATATCATATTTCATAAAACATCTCCATCCTCATTAGAAATAAATAATATTAACAATTTTTCTTAACTAAAAATAAATATTCATATACATAATTATTTCTACTATTTAGGTTTCTTGAAGCTCTATACGCAGGATATTCTTTTTCAAGAGTTGTAACAACACCTATTTTTTTAAGCATTTCTTCCATTTCTTTTTTTGTTATAAACCCTTCGGAATTAAAAGATATAAGTAAGTATTTACACTTTATTTTACTACATAAATCAAACATTGCTGACAAAGATTCTTTTCTTTGATTATATTTTGAACGATTCCAATCTTTTGGTATCCCTGAAACTTCGCTAATTTCTTTTGGCTTTTTATAATCGTTTATGACATTTAACATAAAATAATTAGAACCATATGGATGTTGATTGTATGGGGGGTCCATATATACTAAATCAACTTCTTCCAGTTCATCTACTAGCTTATTTGCATCACATTGATGATTAACTACTTTACAATTAAAATTACTAAATACAGGAAATGGAATTTCAATATCTGCCTTTATTCTTGAGAGAGCGTTATTACCTGCTCCACCAAATTGTCCTACTCCGGTTTCTTTATTCTTATAAAATCCTTTAAAAACACCTCCAGTATTATTTTTAATTGATGCTTCTGTTAATAAAGGAGCTATAAAATATGGTTGAATATCTACAGGGAATGTTGAAATAATTTGTCTACATGTATCTATATATTTTGCATTTCGAGTTGTATAAAAAACTCTCTCACCAATCTCTATATTTTCAGAATCTTTTGGAGCATATAGTTCTGTTATAAATCCATCGCTTAACAATTCATCTAATTTTTCCTTCAATCTATTATAATAACTAATTATTCTATCAATATCAACTTCATCTTTATTGCTTAGGTAACATTTATTTAATGTACATGAATAGTTTTCTAAATCGTTTGTTATAATTTTTTTTGAAAATCTTTTTAAATATCTTGCAACAATACCCGAACCAGAGAACATGTCAACTATATCTAATTTTTCTTTTTTTAAATCTTTTTGCACTAATGATATTGCCTCACCAATAAAGTCTAATAATGAACGTTTATTACCAATATAGGTAATTATCTGTTCTGTTAAATATTTTTCGTTTTCATTTAATTTGTTCATTATATCATCCTTCCTATTCAATTATATCAAATAAAATAGTATATTGGAACTAAAGAGTTATTTTTTTTAAAACTTATTAATTTCAAATTCTATATATTTCAATAATATTTTAAAACCTCCATATTTATTTAATCTATGCATATTTTTGTGTCACATTTTATAACAATTTTTGCTAAAATCATAGCACACCATTTTGTTTATTACTTTATCAGGATAATGTGTATTACAACAACTTGCTAGTAGCA
>CAYMEJ010000007.1:26962-33460 GCA_964389735.1 uncultured Muribaculaceae bacterium | reverse complement strand
TTTTTGAAGTATTCAGAATTGTCTTGTGGAAAATAAGATTTAGTAACTGTTTTTCCCCATATTACTTCACCTGAATCATATTTTTCTTCATTCATTAATATTTTGAATAATAAAGTTTTTGCTATATCATTACTTCCTACGAATGCTACCTTATCACCTTTTAGAAGACTAAAAGAAACTTTATTTAATATTCTTTTACCATCTACTGTTTTAGTTAAATTTTTAACAGTTAATATTTCTTTACCTGATGATTTTTCTGCTTGGAAATTAATATATGGATATTTTCTTGAAGATGGTACTATTTCATCTAATTCAATCTTTTCTAACATTTTCTTTCTAGATGTTGCTTGTTTACTTTTACTTGCATTAGCAGAGAATCTTGCTATGAAGTCTTGTAATTCTTTTATTTTTTCTTCTTTCTTTTTATTAGATTCACTCATTTGTCTAAGTGCTAATTGGCTTGATTCATACCAAAAATCATAGTTACCAATATATAATTTAATTTTATTATAATCAATATCTACAATATGTGTACATACTTTATTTAAGAAGTGTCTATCATGTGATACTACAATAACTGTATTAGAGTAATTGATAATGAATTCTTCTAACCAATTAATAGCATCAATATCTAAGTTATTAGTAGGTTCATCTAGAAGTAAATAATCTGGGTTACCAAATAAAGCTTGTGCTAATAATACTTTAACTCTATCTTTTACTTTAATATCTTTCATGAATTCATAATGTAGACCAATATCAATACCTAAGTTACATAATAATTGTGCAGCATCGCTTTCAGCTTCCCATCCATTTAATTCTGCAAATTCTGCTTCTAAGTCACCTAGTCTCATACCATCTTCATCAGTAAATTCTGTATGAGAATATAATTCTTCTTTTTCTTTCATAATAGAATATAGTTTTTCATTACCCATTATTACTGTATCCATTACAGTATATTCATCAAACTCATAATGATCTTGTTTTAACATTGAAAGTCTTTCATTCTTACCTATTATTACTTCACCACTTGTTGTTTCTTGTTCTCCTGATAATATTTTTAAGAAAGTAGATTTTCCTGCTCCATTTGCTCCGATTAATCCATAACAATTACCACTGTCAAATTTTATATTAACATCTTCAAATAATGTTCTCTTACCAAATCTAAGTGTTACATTTTTAGTTTGCATCATTTTACATCGCCTCCAAAACTATTATTAATTTTAACCTAAAAACAACAAAAAGGCAAACAATATTGCCTTTTTGTTATATTCTTCTTGTGTACATTAGTAAATTTTCATCTTCTTGCATTTCTTCTCTTAAAAGTTCTGTTATCATTTCTTCTTCTTCAATTATTTCTTTTAATCTTGGTGATATTTCCAAATTCTTTATTGCTGCTTTTGATAATAGTTCTTCTGCAAATTCATTTAATTCTGCATAATTTGCTTGAAATCTTCCATAAAATGTCATTCTATCATCTTCATCATAAAAATATGATCCTGGATCTACAAAATATATTTTCTTATCATTATAATTCATATTACTAAAATTATTATCGTCTATGACAATTCCATGTTCTGCTAATTTTACTGATTCTTTTATCAATTTATCAAAGTTATCTATTAAATCTTTTTTTGATAAAGTAAAGATTTCATCTTTATTATCATTTTTAATAAACTTAGTTCTATATCCAATAAATTTATTATTTCTATTATATATTAATTTTTTTGGTAAAAGAAATCTCTCAGTATTAATACTAGTCATATAAATTGCAGTTTCTTCTTCTAGAAAAGATGATCTTTCACTATGAAACAATTTTACTGCATCTTCATTATCTCTATATGTTATACCTTCTATTCCAAAACCTAAATATGTTTTTTCATTCGCATTTATTCTTTTAAATTTGTTTTCTTCCTTTACTATCATAATTAATCCCCTGTTTTTTCTTTAATATTAATTCTCTAAAATTTTCATTATCTCCAATAAGTGATGAAAGGTAATGTGATATTGTTTCCTTTTCTAATTTGTATTTTGGAAAAATATTATTTGCTAATACTTTTGATGATAACTCTGTTGTTATTTTTGGTATTAATATATCATCTATTAGCGAATAAAAGAGATTCCTTCTATTGACTATATCTAATGGATATTGTTTAAATGATATATTTTTTTCTTCAGTATAAGCACCATAATCTACAAAGTATATATTTTTACCATTATATACAGAATTACTAAGATTTAGATCTCTTACTACTACTTTTTTTCTTGTTAATAAGTCTAAATCTTTTTCAAGAAACTGTATTTCTTTTATGAAGCTTTCTTTATCTAAATCTAATATATTAACTTTTCCATTTTTCTTTATATATGTTGATGTTGTTCCTATTAAGTAGCCTTTTTTATCTATGATTATATTTTCTGGTAATAGTATTCTTTTTGTTTCTATTTGTTGTAAATATTTTGCAGTTAATAAAGAAAGATGAATATTACCATTAGGTTTAATGATTTTATATACTATGTTGTTTTTTTTAAACACATTAGTATCCATTCCTTCACCTATTTTTTCTGCTTTTTCTTCTTTTAGAAGAGTTGATTTATATATGTTAATTCCTATTGTATCTATTACATTATTATTTTTATCTATTATTTGACATTTCATTATTCATTATTTCTCTTTTTAATATATTTTTTTACAAACTCATTGTAATTATCATATGGTTTTAACTTTTTAGAAAAATAATCACTACATGTAATAGATGATGAATATGCAAAATCTTTAGCTATATAAGAAGTAAGATCTTCTGCTATTTCATTGTCATATTCATTTTTTACAATATCTTTTAATAATCCATATATGAAGTAGTCACTTATCATATATATATTCATATTTTCTTTAACTGCAGTAGATAATCTTCTTCTAATATTTTTATAATCTACCATGAAAGAACCTGGGTCTACAATATATAAGTTCCCATTATATATTGTATTGTCTATAGTTATATCATCAATTGATATATTTCTTTTTCCTAATTCTTCTGCATCTTTAATTAATAGGTTCATTTCACTTACTAATTTGTATGTTGGTATTTCTAATATTTCTTCTTTATCTTTTTCATTACTAATATAATTAGTAGTTATACCTAGTGTTTCTTGATCAATATTTGTAATTGTTCCAGTTGGTAATAGAATTCTATTTGTTTCTATCCCCTTCATATAATTGCATTCTACTTCTGTAATTTGTTTTTTTCTACAGGTTGGTTTATATATTTTTAAAGCCATATCATTTAGCTTATATACGTTAGATTCGTCACCTTCTCCAAGGTACTCTAAATCTTCTAAAATAAGATCATAGCATTTATTCTTTATAATATAGTGCATGAATATCACCTCTATCTACAAAATCTTTTTGCTAAATGTTTTATGCTTTCATTATATTTTAATTCTTTTTCTAAAAAAGTTATAGGATTAGTAAGAAAGTATTCTTCTTTCAGTATTGCTTCTAATTGTCTTATTTTTTTTCTTTTTTCTGGATTGTTTTCATATGCACATGATTCATAAATATATGTTATTAAGTCTTTTATGTATCCAGTCATCATATATTCATTATTCTTATGTACTTCTTCTTTTGTCCTATCTTTTGATGTTTTATAAAATCCAGGATCTATAAAGTATAATTTATTATTTTTTATTAAACTATTATGAGTACCAATATCATGTAATTCTACTTTATGTTCTCCCAATAGTAGAACATCTTCATTAATTATTTTTAAATTATTAATTACTTTTATCTTTGGCATATTTAAGATATTTCTACCATGTTTAGGTTTATCTATTCTTCTTGTTGTATATCCTTTATAAATACCATCATTGTCCCTTACAATTGATAAAGGTAACAATATTTGTTGCATTGATTCGCTTATATTTATTAGGTATTTACATTCTTGTTCTGTTAAATTACCAATTCTTTTATTATTATATTCATTTAAACATGGAGAATCGCAATAGTCATATAATATTTTTATTGCTAAATCATCATTTTTGTAAGTTTTTCCTTCTATACCCTCACCTATTTTATTATAGTAACTTGGTGTAAAAAGAACTCTTCCTTTTTCACTTTCAATATAATAATCCATATAAAACCCCTCAATTGCTCAATATTATAGCACAAAACCCAAAAAAAAGAAAGGAAAACTTATTTACTTGTAATTTGTAATTAATTTAAAAACCTTATTACATTCCTTATAAGTTTCTTCTTCTTGACATGTTATATATATTTTTCTTATGAATGGATTATCCGCAATATAATCCATAATACTTAGTAACACTGTGAATAAATTATTAATATTATTTAAGTAATATCTTATTTGATAACAATCATTATTATATGAATATTCTAGGGATTCATATATACTTTTAGATATTCTTTGTTCTTCTATTGTATTTATTTTTTTTACATTTCTAATTAATATTTCATTATTTAATTCAGATATATCTATTATTTTATCATTACCTTCTCTTATATTAATATCCACTTTATTATTATTTGTTTGTTCAATTATAACTGTTTTTTTCATTATTTTTTGTAAGTCTTTAAATTTTGATCCTAATGATTTAGTTATATAGAACATTCTTGCTAAATGTAAAAAATTATAATTCATTGGAATGTAATCATTATCAAAATATATATGAGTACTTTGACAATATGGACATAAACATAAGTCTTTTTTATTAATATATTTAATTTTATCTATATAATAGATGTTCATGCAGTTATAGCATGCTGCTATATTATTATTGCTTAATTTATCGCTTGTTGGTTTATTTCCTTTTAAATTTTTTATTTCTTCAAACATTTCTTCTATTGTATAATCTGATATTGGAAGATTAGTATCAGGTATTTTTAACAATTCTTCTATTATTAATATTAATTTATTATCTTTAATCTTTTTATTATTGACTATATAGAATAATATAATTAATAATTCTTCTTCTTTTAATTTTTTTATATCTTTTTCTTTTATTGTTTCATATATATTGATATATTTTTTAGGCATTACTAAATAATAATTAATATCTTTTTTTAGATTATTAAGTTCTTTTATTTCAAGATTTTTATATTTATTAAGCCATTCATATTTCATAATTGACCCCCTTATAAAATATTTTTCAACTCACTTATATCTTTTATTGTTATATATCTATCATTTTTATTTGGTTTTTCCTTTGATACATATATTGCCTTCATTCCTATATTTAATGCTGGTATAATATCTTTTTCTAAGTTATCACCTACCATTATACATTCTTCTATAGTGTTTTTTCCTATTGCTCTTATAAATGCCTCTTTATTTGGTTTTACGAGGAAATCATCTCCTCCATAAAATTCAGTAAAGTATTGTTTTATATTACAATTAATAAGTCTATTAATCTGTGAATCTATAAACCAATTAGTTAATACTGCTAATGTATATTTATTACATAGATATTCTAAAGTTTCTGTTTTTTCTTTTCCTAATTCTTTTGGTACACATGTTTTTAGGTATTCAAACCATTCATCTATAAAATTATCTGGTAAATCAATTTTTGCTACTTTTGATAAATATTTAATCATAACATCTTTATTATATAATGAATGAATATTATCATAGTTATTTTGTGCAATTATAAGATCATTTAATAATTTGTCATCATATTCAATATTTAATTTTTTTAAAGCATATTCAATACCTAGATTATATTCATATTTCCATTCAATTAAAGTGTTATCTATATCAAATATTATTTTTTTTATCATTTACTTCACCTATTTATATTATATAATAAATTTATGTTATAATAAAGAAATTGGAGGTATTTTATGGAAGAAATTGTTAATAGAACTTATAATAACATTGCACTTTATGTTAGAGATTTATCTTTAGATAAAGAAGTTATTGATATGTATAAGAAAGATTTAATAATTAGAGAAACTAGTTTTGTTGATATGACATATAAGATTGGTGGTATTAATAAAAATTTTAATACTAGATTTATTATTCTTAGTAATAAGGCTAATGATATGCAGCATTTAGAAGAAGATACTAATTGGGGTTTATTTGTTTTAGGAACTAATTCATATTTCAAAGTATTAAATAATGAAGTAATAGATAACATTAATGTTATTACTTTATTACATATTAATGAATATGATGTTGATTTCTTTAAAGAGAATACTATAAGTATAGAAAATACTTTAATTAAACAGGTATATGTTTTAATGAAACAATCTTTTATAGAAGAACCTATTAATGATATAGATAATGATACCTGGTATAAAAGAGTTAATTTCCCTATAGGGATTGACGATAATAATAATTTTTTTGAAATTAAAAAGGACTGATGTCCTTTATTTTTTTTCTAATTCATATGAATTATCACTATAGTTTTCTAGTATGAAAGCCTGTGTTTTATCTTTTTTATTTATTTTAATAATAAATCCATATTTAAATATTCCTCTTTCATCTT
>CAYMEJ010000007.1:0-26862 GCA_964389735.1 uncultured Muribaculaceae bacterium | reverse complement strand
TTTAGTATTTTTATTTAATTTTTTACCACAATATCCACAATACATGTTATCACTCCTTATCATAATATATTATATCTTATTTACAAAAGAACAGGAAGATATTTGTAAAATATAGTCAATAACTTTACACGTGTTTTGCATCGTGATAAAATTATATTTATAAGGAAGTGTAAAGATGAAAATCGGAATTATTGGTACTGGAGCATATGGTTTAGCTTTAGCACTAACAAGTTATGAAAACAATTGTAATATTACAATGTGGACTAAATTTGAAGAAGAAAAAAAAGAGTTAGAGACAACTCATGAAAATAAAAAAGTATTGCCAGGAGTTATTATTCCTGATGAGATTGCTATTACTACTGATATGAAGGAATGTGTTATTGATAAAGAATTAATTATCATAGTGGTTCCTGCTGCATTTGTAGATAATATTTCTAAAGAATTAAAACAATACATTAAAGAAAATCAACATATATGTATTGCAACAAAAGGTATTGAACAAGATACTTGTTTATTTGTAAAAGATGTTATTGATAAACATATAACAACTGATAAGATAGCAGTTATATCAGGTCCTTCTTTTGCTGTTGATATAGCAAGTGGTATGCCTATAGGATTAAGTCTTGCTACTCTTAATAAAGATACTGATAAAGTTATAAAGAAAGCTTTATGTAATTCGCATATGAAATTAAGGAGTACTAATGATATTATTGGTACTGAGATATGTGGATCTATTAAAAATGTAATTGCGATAGCATCTGGTATATTAGATGGACTTGGTGCTAATGAATCTACTAAGGCAATGTTTATTACTGAGTCATTGCATGATATCAAATCTTTGATTAAAGCACTTGGTGGTAATGATAGAACAGTTTTATCATTTGCAGGATTTGGTGATTTATTATTAACTTGTACTTCTACTAAAAGTAGAAACTTCTCATTTGGTAGACTTGTTGGTTTAGGTACTCCTAAAGATGAACTTGATGAATATATTAAGACACATACTATCGAAGGATTATATACATTAAAATCTATTTATAAATTAATTAATAATAGAAATGTAAATATTCCAATAATAGATTTAATTTATAATATAATTTTTAGTGATACAAACGAAAAAGAACTATTAACTTTTCTAATTGAAAAGGATTAGTTCTTTTTTATTATTTAATATATTCTTTATCTATAGTTATTACTGGTCTAATTCCAAATTCTTCTGTTGTTGTAAGTAAACTAGATGCTAAGCATGCCCATTCAGATGTTCTCCATCTATAAACATTATTATATTCATCTGTTCTATTTCCTATTAACCAGCTATTTTCTCCTCCTGCAAAGAACCAATCGTTTTTTGTTTTATCATATGTAGTTCCATTGAATGTTCCACCAATAATATCAATTGCTTCTTCTAAAGTTAATAGTCTCGTTGTTATACTTGTAGCATTTAAATCAGTATTTAATTTATTTGCGCAATTTTCTAATCTAGATGTTATTTCAGCATCATTTAATAAAAAGTTTGCTTGTTTTGCTGTTGTATCAAAACTACCATCTGCTTTTACATTTAAATTAGAAATTAAAGTTACTAAACTATCATCTTTTGAACTTTGTTCAATTACATAGAAGTCACTTCCATTTATTGTTACTTTATCTCCTAAATTATATACTTTATTAGTTGCCGCAAAATCAACTTTTTTATTAACAACTATATTTCTACCTTGTTTTTTTATTTCTTCTAATGTTTTATTTATAATAGAATTATCTTTTTTATCACTTATTGTAATTCTATAAGTTAAATTTCCTTGATTATCTGATGTTACTTTAATGTAACTAGAATCTAAGTAATATTCTCCTCCAAATGGACTTTCTTTACCACCTTTTTGAAGTTTTAAATCTTTCAAAAATATCTTTAGTGGTGCTGATAAAGATGTTGTTGGTTCTGTTAATTCTCCTGCTGATATTGCTTTTTGTGCAGCATCTATATACATTTCTGCATTTGATGCAAAAGAATCTTTTCTTGATTGATTAATATATTTAGTTACTGCTGGTACTGCTATTACCATTATTACTCCTAATATTACTATTACTGCTAGTAATTCAATAAGAGTAAATCCCTTTTTATTTTTCATTTGTATCTTCCCTTCTATTTATTATATATATATTATATCACTTTCTATATTTTTTTTCAATAATTTATTATTTTGCATAATAAAAGTAAGATATATCTTACTTTATTTCATTATTCTACTTCTGATACTGGTATTGTTACTACAGGCCTAAATCCTGGGCCATTGTCCTTATTTGACCAATAAGCATTTATTACTATACCGTATGATGTTCTTAAATATATTCTCCAATTATTTGTTGATCCATTTTCTGTCCATGAATAAGCATCTTTTAACCAATATGTTTGATTTTTATTGATAATATCTAAGTTTTTAGCATTTAAATCACCTAAGTTGATGCCATCTGCTACTATTAAAGGAGTAATACCATCATCTTTATAAATATTTGTTCCATATTTTTGCGTATATAATTGTGATAATGTTTTATTTATTCCTGCTAATGTTAATATTTCATCTACTGTTGGTAAATCTACTGTTATTGAATCATCATCATATTTTGTACGTAGTTGTGTTTGGAAATTAGTTATATAATATCCTATATTATTAGCATCAATTGAATTTAAATCTATTGTATTATTTCCATATGGAGGATCAACAAATTTTACTGAACTACAATACATATTTTCTCCTATGCATGATGTATCATATCCAGAAAGATCAGCTTTTACTACATTGTCTGATAATAATTTCAATGTTAATGCGTTTATAGAAGCATACTCAATTACTGTATAACTTCCTCCACCATCTTTAAGTGTTACTTTATCTCCTACATTGTATTCTCTAGGTAGTGCAATATTTTTTACTACCTTAACACTTTTTGCACCTTGATCATTTAATTGCTTTAATGTCTTTTCTGCTATAGCATTATTTTTTTCATCAATTAAAGTAATTTTATAAGTTAAATTACCTTCACTATCTGAAGTTACAATTATATATGATCCTATTTTATATTTATTTCCATATGGACTAGTTTGTCCACCTTTTTGTATTTTTAAATCTGAAACTAATATTTTTAATGGTTGATCAGTTGATGTTGTTGGTGGTAAATAGTCGCCTGCTGATACTGCTTTTTGTGCTGCATCTATATACATCTTTGCAGTTGATACAAAACTATCTTTCTTTGACTTATCAATATATTTTGTTACTGCTGGTACTGCAATTACCATTATTATTCCTAATATTACTATTACTGCAAGTAGTTCAATTAATGTGAAGCCGTTTTTCTTTATTTCTCTCACAAACAAACACCTCTTTATATTAAATTGTATCAAACATAGTTATTTAGTCAATAAAAAAGTAAGAATTTTTTTCTTACTTTACAGTTAACTTTTATTTTATTCTACCTCTGATGCTGATATTGTTACTACTGGTCTAAATCCTGGGCCATCATTTTTATTTCCCCAATAAGCATTCATTACTGTACCATATGATGCTCTTAAGAACATTCTCCAGTTATTTGTTGAGCCGTTTTCTACCCATGGATATGCGTCTTTTAACCAATATGATTGATTTTTAGATATAGTACTTAAATTATTTGCATTTAGTGCAATTAAATTAATTCCTTCAGATGATATTAGGTTAGGATCTTCTATTATCCTTGTTCCATATATTTCAGTTAATAATTGTGATAATGTTTTATTTATTCCTGCTAATGTTAATATTTCATCTACTGTTGGTAAATCTACTGTTATTGAATCATCATCATATTTTGTACGTAGTTGTGTTTGGAAATTAGTTATATAATATCCTATATTATTAGCATCAATTGAATTTAAATCTATTGTATTATTTCCATATGGAGGATCAACAAATTTTACTGAACTACAATACATATTTTCTCCTATGCATGATGTATCATATCCAGAAAGATCAGCTTTTACTACATTGTCTGATAATAATTTCAATGTTAATGCGTTTATAGAAGCATACTCAATTACTGTATAACTTCCTCCACCATCTTTAAGTGTTACTTTATCTCCTACATTGTATTCTCTAGGTAGTGCAATATTTTTTACTACCTTAACACTTTTTGCACCTTGATCATTTAATTGCTTTAATGTCTTTTCTGCTATAGCATTATTTTTTTCATCAATTAAAGTAATTTTATAAGTTAAATTACCTTCACTATCTGAAGTTACAATTATATATGATCCTATTTTATATTTATTTCCATATGGACTAGTTTGTCCACCTTTTTGTATTTTTAAATCTGAAACTAATATTTTTAATGGTTGATCAGTTGATGTTGTTGGTGGTAAATAGTCGCCTGCTGATACTGCTTTTTGTGCTGCATCTATATACATCTTTGCAGTTGATACAAAACTATCTTTCTTTGACTTATCAATATATTTTGTTACTGCTGGTACTGCAATTACCATTATTATTCCTAATATTACTATTACTGCAAGTAGTTCAATTAATGTGAAGCCGTTTTTCTTTATTTCTCTCACAAACAAACACCTCTTTATATTAAATTGTATCAAACATAGTTATTTAGTCAATAAAAAAGTAAGAATTTTTTTCTTACTTTACAGTTAACTTTTATTTTATTCTTGTATATTTACGTTCTTCTTTTGTATTATAAAAGTCATATATTTTTCCTTGTTCTGGAAAGTTATCACTTAAATAATTTGAAACTTTTTCCTTTATTGCTTCATCACTTGATAATTCTTTATATTCTTTAACTTTTTTTATTACTGCTCTTGTTAATAGGAAAGTTCCAACAAATGTTGTTGTTACCACCAAATTCTTTACTATTTTTTTGTTCATAATATTCCTCTTTTCTCGTACGGGAAATATTATACTTTATTTATATAACTTTTTCAACTATTTATTTTCAATTATATTAATATTTTCGCTTCTTAAAATATAAAGATATGCCATATTATCATGTATTATTATAAACATATATCTTTTGTTTTGCACTAATTCATACGCTATTATTGGAAGCCTCAATTCATTCTCTAAATCAACCATATCTTCCATTGTTTTAATGTATATTTTTTCTAATTGATCTATATTTGGTCTTATATCTGTTTCTACTATAATGTCTTTATATGATTTCATTATTCTTTCTAATTCTTGTATATATAATGATTTATCTGTTCTATTTCTCTTTAATAATAATAATATCATTGTTAATGTCAAGAATATTGATAATCCTACTATTACTATACTTATTGATAATGCTTTTTCATTAGCATTTTCTACTTGTATTTTTTCTATTAAATTACCTGAATCATTCCCTAATTCTTGTTTTTCTATATTTACTACTGCTTCTGATAAAGGTATTGTTAAATGCATTTGTTCTTGACTTGCATAATTTCTATCTACTAATGGTAACACCTTACAATCATAATTTATTTTTACTGCTATATCTAATATAGAATCAACTGGTATTCCTACTGAATCTCTATAGGTATCTGCAATAGTTTTAAATTGTTGATAGTCGATGTCAAATGTATCATTCATAATAAAATCTTTTACATTTATTGTATCATTCTTAGTTGGTTCTTTTACTGGATACTCTTTTGACCATATTATTTTTTCTTCTGTTTTGTTATCAGTATAACTAGCTTTTATTTTAGCAGTTACTTCATAATTATTTTTTACATTCATTGCTAATGAACCAGCAAATTGGTAATCAAAATTTACTTTTATTTTATCAATAAGTGAATATACAATACTTTGATCTTCCTCTAAATATTCTTCTTCATAGAATTCATTATCTAATAAATATATTTTATATCCTAAAGTACCAGTTGAATCATATGTAAATACTTCTTTTGTTTGAACTTTTCTCTTATTTTGTTCCTTTTGAATATTAGTAAAACTAAAAATTCCGGCTACAATACATATGATGATAATTAATATACAAAATAAATTATAATATTTTTTCCTTAATCTCATATGTATCACTTCCTTTTATTTTAAAGATTCTGATAATAATAAAGATGGGTATCCAATTAATGGAATAGAAAATTCTATTTTTCCTATTATTTGGTCTTCTGTTACTTTATCATGATCTTCTATAGCATTGTTATCCCCTTTTGTTGTAAATATAAGTTTCCCACCCTCATCGTGTTCTATATTTGTTATTCTATGCATTACATAATGAGTTTCTACCTTATACATTATTATATTATATTTTTCTAAATTTCTCAATTCATTTTGGTCTAATTTACGTACAATGACAGAATCTCCTCTTGAAAACTCTGGGTACATACTATTAGATGCTACTGCAACTGCTTGATACTTAAATACACCTGATACAAATAATACAGTTATTACTAATATTGATACTAATGGAATTAGTTTTATTGGATTATTCTTTTTTTGATCTCTTTTTGAAAAATCCAGATTATTTTTCATGCTTTCGTAATATGTAAAGAAGAATAATATAAATGCTAATACTAATTTTGCAATTCCTTCTATAAACCAATCTATGTTAGGAGTTAAATGTATGCAATATGGTAAAATATTTACTGGTAATACATAAATTAGTCCAAATATATAACTTCCTTTTGTAGATAAATAAGTTAATACTACATTCATTGATATTACCGGTACTAATGTACCTAATAAGAATTTTACAATTCCTTGCATATCGTTTAAATTAGGTAAACTATTTAGGTTAATAGAATAAATTATTAGTAATACTGTTATTAATATTTTTGGTAATTTATTTTTTCTACTTGTTAATACAAAGTGTGTTCTTAGTAATTCTCTGCTTGTTATTGGAATTATAAACATCCAGATGTTTTTTAATACCGATACTATATCATATTGATATGGTAATGTTAAAAATCCAAATATTAAACCAGAACCCATGTATATTATTAAATACAATGCTACTGTAATTATTAAATTTTCTATTATTTGTTTTCTATTTCTTGTAGTTCTTTTATAATCATTTATATCTTTAATTAAGAATATTCCTAATCCTAAGAAAAATATTGGATTAATATATTCAGTAAATTCTTTTGATAAATTAGTGTCAAAATAAAAGTTAGATAAAAGATAAAGTATTATTATTATTATAGATAATATTATTTGTTTTTTTGTCATTTTACCACTTCCTTTTATTGACAGTTAACATCACTCATATGATAGTATCCTACATCAGTTGGTAATCCTGCTTGTTTTAATTTTTTTGTCCATGTTTTTTCATTTGCTCCATCTGGTAAACATATTGTTTTTAAATTAGGATTTTGTGTAAATATTGTTTTTCCTAATGTAGGTGGAGTCATTTGTTTAAATATTACTCTTGTTAATTTATTATTAGCAAAAGCATTTAGTACTATATTTTTAACACTTTCTGGTATTGTTACTTCTGTTAAATTATTGTTTCTAAATGAATACATATCAATATTTTCTATACTTGTTCCTAAATTTACACTTGTAATACCTTTACCATCGAAGGCCTGTTTATTAATTTTTCCAACCTTTTTACCATCTATAGAATTTGGTATTGTTATATTTTTACTTTCGCAAGTGTAATTATTTATTAGTAAATATGAACTCCATGTTTGCCATGTAGTTGTAAAACATGTTAATTCTGGATTTAAGTAACATCCTTCTTTACTAGTTGCATCCCCAATATGGTCAGCAATACATACACATGTATTTCCTTCTTGATATGAATTAGGTCCACATTTCAAAATAGTTTCCTCTTCTAACTCTCCTGTTCCAATTAATGAACATGCACCTGTTCTACCTTTAATTATATTGATAGTAGATGCCACACCCATTTTTGATAATGCTGTTTGCCATTTTGTTTCATCTGCTGTTGATGGAATACAAATATTAGTTAAATGGAAATTATCTTTAAATATATTTGAACCTATTGTTACAGGAGGGTTTTCCATTTTAAAAGATACAGTTATTAAATTATTTGTTGAAAAGGCTTCACCTGCTATATTACTTACTTTTGCAGGTATTATTACTTCGGTTAAATTATTATTTTGAAAAGCTCTTAGGTTTATTGAAGTAATCGTATTAGGCATTATTACTGATGTTAGATTTTTACTTTTAAAAGCTTCTTTTTCTATTATGGCAATTTCTTTATCACCTATTTTTGATGGAATCGTTACTGTTGTACTTGTTCCTTGATAATTAGATAATTTTAAAGTTTTTTTATCATAATTATTAAATGTTACAAATTCATCCGTATTTACTATTGAGGCATTTCCTATTAATTTAATATCCGTAGAAAAAAAGGAGAATCCTACTACCATTGAAGATATAGTTAAAACACTTACAAATATAATTGCAATCGTAATCATATTCATTCTGTTTTTCCTTCTTCTCATGATTATTCTCCTTTTTTCATTATAGTAAAAAAAGCATTAAATGCTTTTTTATTATTATTTAATTTTTAATATTAAATATCTTGATTATAAGTTAAAACTAATGTAGCACTATCAGTAGTAGTTGTAGGTTGTTCAGTTACTGTTGAATCATAAGATACAGTTACATAAATAACGTTTGTTTCTCCTGCTGCTAATTTAGTTGCAGTTCCAGCACTTGCAGGTACTACACCAGAGTAAGCAAATTTGATTTCATCAGTTTCAGTTTCTTCTTCTGTTAATACAACATCTGATAATTTAGCAGCTAAGTTTCCTTTGTTTTGTACTGTTACTTTGTAAGTAATATAATCACCAGGTGATTGTAAGTTTGCTCCAAATACTGCAGTACTATCATTTAATACTACTGTATCATCAGCATTATTAGTAGCTAAACCATTTACTGTTTCTACTTCAATTGCAGTAATTGCAACTTTCCAGTTACCAGTAATTTCTGCATTTCCTTGTACTTCTACATTACTACCAAATGCTGCATATCCTGCTACCATACATAAAATAGTAATAATCAATGCTGACATTGTGATTGTTCTTGTGTCGCCTAATCTTAATTTTTTCATTTTTAATTATCTCTCCTTTATTTTAGATTTTTGACATTTTAATTATAATATGAATAATTGTCTTTTGACAATACTTTGTAAAAGAAAAACAAAAAGTTTACATCAACGTGTAAACTTATTTGTTTGTTAAATATTTTGCTAATTCGATATAACCAGAATTATCCCATAATCTGATTCTTTCATCATCATTAAATGATGCTAAGGTTTTTGATTGTCCATTAGGTATAAAAATATGATCATATCCCCATCCATATTCTCCAGATGGTGTGTTTGCTAATCTACCCTTAGTAATTGAATTAAATGTAATCGGTTCTTCTCCATATTTTGTATATGCTAATACTTCTATAAAATAACAATCTCTTTCTTCTTTATCTTTCATTAGATCAAGTATTCCTAGTTCTGTTATTGTTTCTTCAACATATTTAGTATATGGACCCGGAAAATTATTAAGTGCAGGTATTATTAAACCAGAATCATTTTTTAATACATCACATTTTAATTCATTACTTGCATATTTAGAAGAATATTTTGCAACTTCTTCTATTGTATCTGCTTGTATTTCTGGGCATTCTATTTTCTTTTGATTGATTTGAAATCCATATGGTTCTAAAAAAGTTTTGGCCCCTAATACTTTCATTTTATTTCCAGTTACATAAGTTATTTCCATATCTATACCTCCTCAACAAAGAAATCTTTTATTTTTTCTAAAAAAGTTTTAGTATTTTCTACTAGTGTTATTAATAATGTATCTGATTTCACTTCTACTAATTCACTTATTAATCTTTCTTTTGTGTTGCAGTTATAACAAATTCTACTATTATCTTTATAATGAATAAATACTCCTGATACTTTTTCATTATTCATATATCCGTCTTGAATATATACTATTCTATATATATCACTCATACTTTTCTTTTGATATTTAGCAAAAGTTCTCATATTAAACATTTTATATATTTCTATATAATGTATACTTAAAAATACTTTTAAATTAAGTCTTACATCTTCTGATTTATTGTTTGACATTTTTTTATAAATATTATCTGTTGACAGTATTATTTTCCATTCTTTATAAGTAAATTTATTAATTAAGTAATCTGTATAAAATTCTATTTTAGATTTAAAGTTTTGATTATCTTCTATATTCTTTATACTTTTACCTTTCATTAATTCAAGCATATCATTTGATACATCTTTCATTAATATTTTTATAAACTTATTTATAGTTCTTTTGGTTTTCATATAAGTAAATATTTTTTCCCATTCATTCATAATAATCACCTTGTGATATATTATAACATAAAAAAAGATAATCAACTATTTTATTTTGTTGTTATCCTTATAATATTGATTAATAAATCCTTCAATAAACTCTTCTTTACAATTATTATTACTTTCATAATATTCAGAAGTATTATTTTTTAATTTTATTATTTCAAATCTTGTTACTTTATCAAAATCTTGTGATATTGCATTTAGTATATCTAATTGTTCATTTGTGATATTTTCTGGTATATATCCATATACTTGATAATTATCTTTTTTTATCTTTAGTATTTGAAGTACTGCTATATTAATTTTTGCAAAGTATTGTGATCTTGCTGATGGATAATTAAAATTATTTGCAAAATCTTCCATACATGCTTGATGTGTCATTTTACCCTTCTTTGGGTATGCTATTAACTTATCTGTTATAAATAATACTTTATTATCTAATATATTCATCTAACCACCTAAAATAATTATATCATAAGTTATTTAATTCATTTTTTAAAT
This sequence comes from uncultured Muribaculaceae bacterium, assembly GCA_964389735.1. Classification (GTDB taxonomy): domain Bacteria; phylum Bacillota_I; class Bacilli_A; order RF39; family UBA660; genus JAQUVS01. The sequence goes on along the minus strand of CAYMEJ010000007.1, from coordinate 16,044 downwards.
TTTTTTCAAATGCAGGTAGTCCACTTATTTCATTATAATAATTTGGAAATTCATTTAAGTGTGCTAAAGCTATTTTTGCTGTTAATAAAATATTATCATTTGTTACATTAGTATTTTTATTAATAGTGCCAAGTTCTAATTCTATTTCTAATCCTTTTATAAACTCATCTTTTGTAAACTTGTCAAATTTGATATTTAAATCATTTATAATTTGATTTATTTCTTTTATTGTATACATTCTATCACCATTATATTTTATGACAAAAAAATAAAGAATGAACAAAATTCATTCTTTCCCCTTTTTGTTCTCTAAGAGACTCCCTCCTAGGTTACATATTTAGTATATCATTAGACAGAATATTTACAAATACTTTTTGTATATTTTTGTAAATGTTTACGTAAACAAAAAGAAATATTTTACATTTCTTTGTCTTCTATTTCTTTTTTTTCTTCTTCTTTTTGTATGTATGCAATTATCTTTTTTTGATTAGCAATTAATTTATCAATATCATCATGGAGTGATTCAAGTATTAGTTCACTTTTTAAATCCACTCTATAATCATTGTGATTACGCATGCTATCTTTTTTTGCTTGTCTATTTTGGCTCATCATGATTATTGGTGCTTGTATAGCTGCTACACATGATAATAATAAATTTAGTAATATAAATGGAAAAGGATCAATTGGATTAAATAATAATATTCCATTTAATATAATCCAAAATACCAAGAATCCACAAAATATTAATATGAACTTCCAACTACCAACTGCTTCGCTTATTTTATCTGCTGCTTTTTCTCCAAATGAAATACTGCTTTCTTCTTGTTTATCGATATCTACTGCTAAAGGACTATCAATTAATAAATCTATTAAATCCTCTTCATCTTGACTTTCTAAGTTTTGATTTAATAACATCTTTACTATTTCTTTTTTTGTTTTTTTTGATTCCATATTATATCTCCTTTATATTACTATAAAAAAAACTACATAAGTAGTTTTTTATTAAAATTCAACTTTTACGTTTTCTCTTTCTTTTTCTTCTACTTCAAACATATCCATTGATTTAAATCCAAATAATTTAGCAATTATATTACTTGGAAACATTTGTACTTTATTATTTAAATCTTTTACTACAGCATTATAATATTTTCTTGATGATGCTATATCATTTTCTAATGATTCTAATTGATTACTTAAATTTCTAAAGTTTTCGTTTGCTTTTAAATCTGGATAATTTTCAGCTAACATCATTAATTTAGAAATACCTGCTGATAAATCTTTATTAGCTTTTACTTTATCATTTGTATCCATTGAATCATAAGCACTATTTCTTAGTCTTATTACTTCTTCTAATGTTGATTTTTCATGTGCTGCATATCCTTTTACTGTTTCAACTAAATTTGGAATTAGATCCCATCTTTTTTTTAGGTAAACATCCATAGTTGAGAATGCTTCCTTTACTGAATTGTTTAATTTTACAAAACTGTTATAACTTGAAAATACTATTGTTCCTAGTACAACTACTACTATACCAATAGTTACTAATACGATACCTAATGTACTCATTGTATCACTCCTTTATTTTATTTTATTTTAGCATATTTCTTTTTTATTTACAATGGTATTCTTGATATTTTACCAAGAACCACCACCGCCACCGCCGCTTCCGCCACCGGAGAATCCTCCACCAGAGAAACCGCTTCCTCCTCCTGATGATGAAGGAGAAGATGTCATTGAAGTTTTCATTGTAGTCATTGTATTATTCATCATGTTTGCAAACATGTAATAATTAAATGCACTATTTCCAACATACCAATCTGGTTGTTCAAATGTAATACTTTCAAATTTCTTTATCCATTTTGTTGATACTCCTAATGCATATGTAAATGGTAAAATATTATAAAAATATTTTGGATCTTTTTCTACTAATCTTTCTAATTTTTCTTTTTCCGCTTTCATTAGGAAATTTTTAAATCCGCCTATTTTACCTAACATTTCATTACCATATAATGTTCTTCTATCAAGATTTATCATTAATATAGTTACTATTAGTATAGAAAATACTCCTAATAGATATATTATCATTGCAAAGGAATCATACGATAAAGTAGTTACTGCCATCATAAGGAAATTAACACCTGTAAAAATTATTCCTATAAATAATAATACATATTTTGTTGTTTTTTCATATTTATATTTTGATATTCCTATTGATAAGAATATTAATCCCATTAATAAGAAAACGCCTCCTCCTAATATCATATCTACTGAATATGTTACTAGGTAGATTCTATATGACATTGCAGCAAATATAATTAATGAAATAAAGAATAGTAATATATAACTCAAAAATGGTGTTTTCTCATATATTTTATCTCTATTTTCTTTTTTACTTAATTTATTATTTATTTTATTTACTGTTGTATAAAATTTATTTTCTAGGTCTTTTTTGGTAACTGTATCACCTTTTTTAAATAGTCCAGCCATAAATTCTTGTTCTATTTCATTAGTTCCATCATAAGGTTTTACTTTTATTATTTCATAATCTTTTGATTTGCTAAATAATCCTTCTGTTTCTATTTCTTTTATTTTTATATATCCTTTATTTGCTAAATATATTAATAGTGATACTACTCCTTCATTTTTTGCATGTCCATAAAAGTAATATCCTGTTTCTGCACTATTTAATCCTTTTGGTGGATTAAATTCAACTGTTTCCACTACTCTTTTGTCTTTTCCTTTATTTCTCCATACAATATATGAAATTCCCATTCCTAATATACTAACGATAATTACTACTATATTTACGGAATTATAATTTTCTTTGATAAAATAATCTTTATCTAATGTCATTCTTATAGTTATACCTTGATATGGATTTAATTGTTTTAAATAATGCCCTTCTATTGTTTTACCATCAACATCAAAAATCAAATCGTCTTCCACATATCCAGAATAACCATATGATCCTGTCGAAAATCCCATTTTATCTTCATCAAAATCTTTAGGCATTGTTATTTTAAAGTCTACTCTTCCAATAGATGCTTCCCATTCTGTACCTACTATATTAAAGTAAAATTCATCTTCGTCTTCTAATCTATCATCTGTTAATTTATAATCATATGATATTACATATTTTTTACTACCAGTTAAAGTCTTTGATGAACTTCCTATTTTTATTACTTTATTTCCATCTTCTGTTTCAGTAGTGAAATTATCACTACATTTAATTTTTGATATTTTTGCAAATACTTTTGTCTCTGTTCCATCATTTCTTTTTACATTATTTTCTAGTGGTATTTTTCTATATATACCATGTTTACTTATATTAAAATAAGCATCTATTGTTTCAGTAATATGTAGAGTTCTATCTTCATCTACAATTATATCAACATCCATTTTATCCATTCGCCAATCATATGCGGCGTTTACATTTATAGGTATCATTAAAAAGATAAATATAAATGATAATAATCCTAATACTATTTTTTTCATATTTCCTCCTACTTAATTTTACTAATGAATTTTTTTATATTATCCATGTTCAATTCATTTTTCATTTTATTATCAGGATTTTTACTTATTGCTTTTACAATAAACTTATCTAATCCTTTTAAATTATCAATATCCATTTGGGAACCAAATGTTTCTTTTACTAATGCTTTTTCCATTAATGATTGTGGATAATTCATACTAAAATATTGTTCTTTATTATTTTCATTACCACAACATAAATAATATGCACATTTTTTTGTTAATAACTTCTCACTATTACTATTAACAAATTTCTTTATATTTTTATCAATCATTCCCATTCTAATATATGATCCAATAATAATTAAATCATATTTATTAATATCAATGTCTTTTTCTTTTATATTTTTTATGTCAAAGTTTAATTCTTTTTTTAAAATATCAGCACATTTCTTAGTGCTAGAAGTTTTACTTTGATAAACTATTAATCCTTTCATACATCCTCCTATTGATATTATTATAACACTTTTATATCTTATTTTTATTTTTTCTTTGTACTAATATTACTGATACTGTAATAATTATTATAATTGGTACTGCTATCAATATATATAGTAGTATGTTTACCTTTTTTTGTTCTTGTTCCTTTATATATATTTTATATGTTTTTACAATATTAGTTTCTGATTCTACATCTATTGTTATTATTTTTCCTGCTTTTAGATCTTTATTGTTAGATATTGTTACTTTTGAATATTTATCAGTTGGTATTGCTTCTATTTCTAAAGATTTTTCATTATTTAATATAACTGCATAATTTAATTCACTACTTTTAAAGTCTATTTTATGATTTTTTATTTTTAGGCTTTTTAATGTATTAGTACTACTTAATGTTTTAGATTGTCTTACAATAATAATATTATATTCATATACTGTATTTGCTTCTGAAGTGGTTTTAATAGTAAATTTATTTTCTCCTACTACTAATTCTTTATTTCCTATTACTTCTACTTTTGTAGTAGGTTTTTCTGTTTTATAAACAAAATTAGGATCAGTTATAGAATAATCTACTGTTTCCTTATAGTAATAATTATTTTCTGTTAAATCTATCTTTTTATTATTTATTGATAATTCCGATAATAAACCATTTGTGTCTTTATTATCTATTCTTACTATATTTAATGTATATGTTTTTTCTGTATTACTAGGACTTTTTACTGTTATTTTTATATTATTACTTCCTGGTATTAAATTATGTTCAATTCCTGACTTAATATCAGTTGTACTTCTTGAATACATGGTTGTAAATTCTACTTTTACTTTTTCAGTTGTTACTCTAGCAGTATATTCATATGTATTACTATCAAAATTTGGTGATAATGTAGCATTTTCTATTTTTAAACTAGCTAAATTAGCATTATTATTATTGCTATAATAGACACTATCTGTTATGTCAATTTTTTCATTTATACTTGATGTTTCCCCTTTTAATTTATATGATTCTATTCCTATAGAAACATCATCTGATCCTGTTACTAAAGTACTATCTAATTTTAAATATAATGAACCTATATTTGTATTTATAGGTAACCCAATAGAAGATACTAAATTTATACCTTTGGAATTAATATTTGAAGCATTCCATACTTCATTTGGTACAAATTTAATATAAGAAAAACCATTAGGTAATTTATATGTTCCTTTTAAATTTACTAATGCAAAGGTAGTGTTACCTTTATATATTACATCACATTTTGTAGTATCTCCCGGTGATATATTAGAATCACAATCCATTGTAAATATTCCTTCTGCATTAACATTTTTTGTAAATGCTAATAAAGAAATTATTCCAAATAATATTACACTTATTTTTTTCATTTTATCGCTTCCTATTATATTAAATTATATCATTTATATTTTTCTATTACAATAAAAAAGACATTGCTGTCTTTTTATTCTAAGTTTAATTTTTTTTCGTATGTTTTTGTTGTTAGTAAGAAGTATCCTACTGATAATCCTATTGATGCTACTACTGAAATACCAAGGTACACATACATAGAACTTATAGGTAGTGTATCAATTTCACTAGTAAAGTAATCTAATAATTTTCTGTCGAAAACCATTGGAATAGCTAATATAATTACTGATACGAGTTGATTAACCATATATAGGATGATTCCAGATGCAAATGAATATCCAATTCTATTTTCATTATGTTTTTGTCCTAATGCTATTGCTGCATATACAAGTAATATTGATAATATTCCACTTGTTACTACTGATAATATCATTAGTATTATATATGTTGCATCAAGTCCCTTAATTGCATCAAATAATGTAGTATAGAAAGTTCCAGGTATATCAAATGCTAATGGAACTATTGCAAGTGCAATTACTATAGATACAAATTGCATTACTAAGTATGATATTAATTTAGATAATACAATATCAGATTTTTTTACTGGTAATGTATGTATTAAGTATCCTTCATCTTTTGTAAGACTTGTATAATAATCTCTTAGTGCAACTATAAATGTTGCTATTGGTACAGCAATTAATACTACTACTGTTAATCCCATTATCAATCCTGAAGGTAAATCTAATATAGGAAATTCATCTGCTAATACTGTTGCTATTCTATTTAATATTCCTAATCCTAATGCTACAAGATAAAATAATCCAAGTTTATTAATTAATTTTCTAAAATCATATTTTAATAATTTCCTTAACATCTGAATTCCTCCCTAAATAGTAAATCAATAGTTGTTTTTTTCTTCTCACGTATTTCTTCTGCTGAAGAATTTAATACTATTTTTCCTTTATTAATAAATATTACATCATCTATTATTTTTTCAATATCTGCTATTAAATGAGTACAAATTATTATACTTGAACCTTCATTAAAGTTATTTAATATTGTTTCTAGTATATAATCTCTACTTGCTGGATCTACTCCTCCAATTGGTTCATCTAATATATATAAATCTGCTTTTCTACTCATTACTAATATTAATTGAACTTTTTCCTTTGTACCTTTAGACATAGTTTTTAATTTATTTTTTGATTCTATATCTAGTTTATTTAATAATTCTTCTGCTTTATTTCTATCGAAATCTTCATAGAAATCTTCAAAGTAATCTAATACATCATTTACTTTCATATCCATATTTAAATATGTTCTTTCTGGTAAATATGAAATTACTTTTTTACTTTCTATTCCAGGATTTTTTCCTTCAATTAATACTTCCCCTGCATTTGGTTGAAGTAAATCATTAATTATTTTTATCATTGTTGATTTACCACTTCCATTGGGACCTAATAGACCATAAATTTTTCCTTTTTCAAATTTTAAACTTACATTATTAAGTGCTATTATAGGTCCATATATTTTAGTTACATTTTTTAATTCTACTAAACTCATTTTATTTTTCCTTTCTCTCACTATTTAATATCTTTACTATTTCTTCTATTGATATATCTAGTTTATTCATATCAGCTATAAAATTTTCTATTTTTTCTTTTGCAAGTTCATGTTTTAATTTTTCTAGAATTTTTTTATCTTCTGTTATGAATTTTCCTGATGTTCTTTTTGTAAATATCAATCCATCATCTTCTAAATCTTGAAGTGCTCTTTGAATTGTATTAGGATTAATTTTTACCATTGTTGCTAATTCTCTAACTGATGGTATTTTATCTCCCGGATGATAAAAACCTTTTGATATTTCTATCTTGAAGTAATTTATTAATTGTTTATATATTGGTGTATCATTGTTGAATTCAAAATCCATATGACGCCTCCTTTGTGTTAATTAACTAATACAGTTATACAACTATATTATATTATTGTCAATACTTTTTTTTACAAAAAAAAGATAAGAGTAAATCTTATCTTGTTAATGGTGCTGGTTGTAATCCTCCACACATTATTCTCATTTCTATATCACTAGCCATTTTTCTACATTTTAATTTTGCTGAAGTCATGTTTCTACTACCTACATAGCAAGTATTTTTTCTTTGTAAAGCTTTAGAAACTTCCGCAGCATTTTTTGCTTTTTTATAACTCTTCTTTGCTTTATTTTCATATATAGCTTCTTTTATAAAACCAAATGATTCATCCTTTGATGTTTCTTTTAATTGTTTATAATCATTTGCTAATTCTTGGTAGTATGCTGCTTTTGTTCTTTCTTTGACAACCATTTTTTGTTTAAACATTTCTTTTTTATTTTTCTTTAAAAGTGCTCTTCTTTGCTTTTTATCTATTTTTGCCATTCTTCCAGTCATTTTTCTTAACTTGTCTTCTTTTTGTTCTATTATCTTATAATACTTTCTTTTCACTTTATTTGAACTAATTTCATTTGCTTTTGCTCTTAAGTCTCTTATTTCATTACTCATTGCTATAGCATCTTGTTTTTCATCATTATATAATTCATCTTTATCTTCTAGATATTCAGTTTTTCCATAAACTTCTTTATTTTCAGAAATATTTTGTATTTTTCTATCTATTTCTTCTACTTCTGCTTTTAGGGATGCAATATTTACACTTATTTTATCTGCAAATAATTTACTATCACTTAATAGTTGTTCATTCATAGCTATTTGTGCTAATAAATTTCTTTTATTTTCACCTAAAATACCTATATATAGTTCTGCAGATCTGTCCATTTTTATTCACCACCAATATCTTCAGCACGTTCTGCTAAAGCTTTTTGTACAGTTTCCCATTCTTTTTCATCTTTTATTTCTAATAAGTTACACATATCATTAGTTTCTTCTAGTATTGATACATATACTTTTTCTTCTTCTTCATTAACATCTTCTCCAAATGAATATAAAATATAATCTTTGCCCTCATATCCTTCAACATTAAAAATATCTAATATTTCTGCTTGTATTTTTTCTCCAGTTGGACTTGTTACTTCAATAAAGCGAGCATTTGTTTCTTCCATTATAATCACTCCTATTATATGTATTATACCTTATAACAAATAAAAAAGTCTATTAATTTAGACTTATTTTTGTAATTGCTCTATTGCTTTACATAATCCTAGTTTCCCATATTCATAAGTTAGACCACCTTGTTGGTATGCTATAAATGGTTCTCTTAATGGTCCATCACAACTTAATTCAATACTTGATCCTTGAGTAAATGAACCAGATGCCATTATTACTTGATCAGTATATCCTGGCATATCCCATGGTGTTGGTACTGCAAAACTATCTATTGGTGAACCCATTTGAATACCTTGGCAATATTTTATTAATTTATCTTTATCATTAAATATAATATTTTGTACTATATCTACTCTTTTTTCATTATATCTAGGTTCAACATTATATCCTAAATGTTCTAATACTTTTGCTGTTAATATAGCAGTTTTCAAACTACTTGCTACTACAGAGGGTGCTAAGAATAAACCTTGTAATATACTTTTGTTTATTCCTAGAGATGGTCCTACTTCTTTTCCTTCTCCAGGTAAAGTTAATCTTTCACCACATAAGTTTATTAGCTCTTTTCTTCCTGATATATATGCTCCATTAGGTGCTATTCCACCACCTAAATTCTTTATTAATGATCCAACTATTATATCTGCTCCTACTTCTAATGGAGTCTTTTCTTCAACAAATTCACAATAACAATTATCAATCATTATTATTATATCTTTATCTATTTCTTTTATAAAATTAATTACTTTTTCAAGTTTTTCTATACTTATACTTTTTCTTGTAGAATATCCTTTACTTCTTTGTATTTCTATTAATTTTATTTTTTTATTAGTAATAATATCTTTTATTTTATCATAATCAAAATCATTATTATTTAAATCTATTTGTTCATAGTTTATTCCATATGATTTTAATGAACTGTCATTATCTTTAATACCTATTACTTCATGTAATGTATCATATGGTGTTCCTGAAATACTTAATAATGTTTCATTTGGTCTTAATAGTGCGAATAGTGCTACTGTAAGAGCATGAGATCCTGAAATAAATTGACTTCTTACTAGAGAATCTTCTCCTCCTAATACTTCAGAAAATATTTTTTCTATTGTATCTCTTCCTAAATCATTATATCCATATCCAGTAGTAGAATTAAAATGAGATTCACTTATATTATTATTTCTAAAAGCATTAAGAACTTTTTTACTATTATTAAATGCATTCTTTTCTATAATATTGAATTCATCTTTTAATTCTTGTTCTTGCTCTTCTATTAAACTACATATATCCATAATTATTAACCTCTTTTTCTTCTTTTTTTATTCTGTGAGTCAATTTTTTTTGTATAATGTGTTACTACTGTATGATTAAAGTCTTCTCTTCTATCTAAATAGTATATATGACCATCTTTTGTTCTAGTTGTTTCTAATGTTTCAAATCTTTTACCTCTATTAAAGAATACTTGTATAACTAATTTACCACTTGTTATAGTAAAAAAGTTATTTACTAATTTTTGTTCTTTTATTGGTAATTTATCATAATTAAAAAAATTAATTTGTACTCTTTTATCATTTGCAATTAAATAACTATAGAATTTTATTAACTCTTTAAAATCAGCTGAAACATCTAATTCTTTTCCTAATACACTTGTAACTTCTTTTACTATTTCATTTACTTTAGTTTTTTCTAAATCAATGACAACATTATTCATTTTAAATGATTCACCTGTTAAATCATCATATTCTACATCTAAGTATTCATTATTTTCTAATATTGTTTTTGCATTTTCTACTTCTTCATCACTTAATCCATCAATCATATAATTGTTACATTTACTATTAAATATTCTTTGTAAACTGTCTTCCATTAACTCATCAAATTCCATATTGACCCCCATCTACTATTATTACTTGATTATTAATATATTTTGCATCTTCACTTACTAGAAAGCATATTACTTTTGCTATTTCCATTGGTTCTGCAAATCTTTTTAATAATATTTTTTTATTCTCTTCTTTAATAAAGTCTTCATCTAAATCTTTATTCATATCAGTATTTACCCATCCTGGTGCTACTGTATTAACATTTATATATGGTGCATATTGTTCTGCTAAGTTATGTGTTAATGATATTACACCTGCTTTTGAGGCATCATAATCTAAACTATAAGGATAATTAGTATTTATTCCATTAGTAGAAGATATATTTACTATGTTACCTTTTTTATTTTTTAACATTATTTCTCCTACATATTTACTAACTAGAAATGTTCCTATTAAATTAACATCTAATATTCTTCTAAAGTTTTCTACTGTTTTATCTTCAAAACATGTATCTATTGCAATAGAAGCATTATTTACTAAAACATCTATTGTATTAAATTCTTCTATTATTTTATTAAGCATTTCTTTTACTTCTTTTTCATTAGATACATCACATTTTATTGTTAATGCTTTTACTTTATATTTTTCTTCTACATATTTTTTTAATTCATTAGCTTCTTGTTCATGAGTATTATAATTAATAACTACATCATATCCTTTACTTGCTAATTCTATTATTGTAGACTTTCCTATTCCTCTATTTGATCCTGTTACTAGTGCTACCATACATTCATCCCCTCAAATTGGTTTATATTATATCACATTTTTACTTATTTGTGTTCATATAATAATTTCTATCTGATATTTCGGTTGCTACCCATTCTAAATCTTCAATATCATCACTATCATTCATTACATAATCAATTTGATAAAGGACTTCTGTTAATGAATTACAATTCTTATAATTAATATCATAACTATCTAATATACTTATTTCTCTATTAGTTAATTTTATATTTTTATTTACATCAGTAAAACTATTAGCATTAAAATCTATTTCATTAACTAATTCATCTATATTATATTCATCCATTTAAATCACCGCTTAAATTATAACATATAAAAAGATGTTATTAACATCTTTTATTATTTAATAGTAAATTCTACGGAAATATACTTATCATTAACTTCTTTTACTAGTCTGTAATTTCCTTTTTTTAATGAACCATATATATTTGTCCAATCTTGATTCATTTCTAAAGTATTATTTTCTATTTTGTATACCGGTAAGTCTATCCAATTACTACTTATTGTTTCTAATTCTTTCCATTTATTGTTTTCTTTTTTATCGATTCTAAACCATTCATCATAATTATAATCTTTATTACTTTTATCAGTAATAATTATAGTTGCACTTGTTTTAGTTAATGTATCATCTTTTATCTTTATAGAGACATTTTCTAATGTATTCATTTCTTTGTTACATCCAGTTATTACGAAGCATGTAAATATTATTGCTATAAATATTAACTTTTTCTTCATATATTCTCCTTTTATTGAACTACTATTTCTTTTCCTCTTGTTTTCATTTTCTTGATAGATGTTGCTTTTATACATAATACATCTACACCTTTTTTATCTTTACAATAATCTAATTTACCTATTACTCTTACCCAATCATTTTCTTTTGGATAGTCTTTATCGTATACTACTTCAAATCCTGCTTGAGCATCTGTTACACAACAACCTGGTCCATTTCTATATACATAATAGAAATCCTTCTTTATATCCTCATAATTATATATACCAAATATACCTTCATACATTAAAGTTTTTCCTAAGTAATCCTTAGTATTAGCATATATTTCATTTATTTGAGTAACAAACATTTTTTCTTTTATTTCTAAATCTACTCCATCTAAGTTTTCATTAGAACAACTACATATAATTAAAATTAATGGTAATATCAATAATAACTTTTTCATATTAATTTCTTTCCTTTGTATAGTTTATTGCACTAAAAATAATAAATACTATTAAATTTATTCCTACTATACTAGCACCTGCTGGTAATGCAAATTGATATGATAATATGATACCTATCATAAAACATATTAATGATATTATTGCTGATACAATGATTACACTTTTAAAGTTTTTACATAATCTCATTGAAGAAAGTGCTGGGAATATTATTAAACTTGATATTAATAATGAACCCATTATTCTCATTCCTAATACTATTGTTATTGCTGTTAAGAATGCTATTAGCATATTATATAAGTTAGATTTAGTACCTGTTGCTTTTGCAAAGTTTTCATCAAATGTAACAGCAAATATTTTATTATAGAAAACAATAAATAATATTATTACTATAATTCCACATATTATACTTAAAGTAACATCTGCTTTACTCATTGCTAGAATACTACCAAATAAATAGTTACATACATCTACATTCATTCCTGTTGTTGATGATATTACTAATACTCCTATTGCAAGAGATGATGCTGATATTAAAGCAACCCATGAGTCTCCTTTTATTTTAGAGTTTTCACTTATTCTAAGTAATAAGAATGCTACTACTACTGTTATTGGTATTGATACTGCAAGTGGAGCCATATTTAATGATGTTGCTATTGCAAGTGCACCAAAACCTACATGTGATAGTCCATCACCTATCATAGAATATTTTTTTAATACTAAGCTTACTCCTAAAAGTGCTGCACAAAGGGATACTATTAATCCTACTATTACAGCCCTTGTAATAAAAGTATAAGAAAACATTTCTGTTATTATATTAATCACATTGATCACCTCCAAAGCAATCACAATGTTCATCATTTAAATATTCTTCTGTTGTACCAAAGAATTTATGTTTTCCTAAATATAGAATTTTATTACAATGTTTAATAGCTTCATCTATATCATGTGATACCATAATAATAGTAATTCCTTCTTTATTTAATTTATCTATTATATTATATAAATCTTTTGTAGCTTTTGGATCTAATCCTGCTACTGGTTCATCTAATAGTATTATTTTTTTTGTTGCACATAAACTTCTTGCTAGTAATACTCTTTGTTGTTGACCACCTGATAATTCTCTATAACATCTATTTTTTAAATTTAATATATTAAGTCTTTTTAAACTTTCAATTGCTAATTCTTTTTGTTCTTTACTATAAAAAGGTCTTAATCCCATATTATTAATACATCCACTTATTACTATTTCATAAACAGAAGCTGGGAAATCTTTTTGAGATGTTGATTGTTGTGGTAGGTATCCGATTTCTTTTTTATTTAAATTAGGGAATTCTATTTTACCTTTACTATAATTTTTTAAACCTAATATAGTCTTTATTAAAGTAGATTTACCACTACCATTTTCTCCTAATATACATATATAATCTTTATTTTTTACTTCAAATGATAAATCCTTTATAACTTTATGATTTTCATAACTTACTGTTATATTCTTTACTTCTATCAGATTCATTAATTTAATGCCTCCTTTAGATTAGGAACATTTTTCTTCATTAAGTCAACATATGTTACACCAGAATCAAAGTCTTCTTTTGTAACATTATGACATGAGTGGAATAAAAGAGTTTTTACATTTGTTGATTCTTTAATACTATCTGCTACTTTTTGATTTGATAATTCAATATAGAATATTACAGGTATTTTTTCTTCGTTTACTTTATCAATTAAGAAAGCTATTGTTTTTGCACTTGGTTCTACTTCACTAGCACATCCTGGGAATGCTGCACTATATTTTAATTCATATTCATCTACAAAATATCTTAGTGGGAATCTATCTCCAAATACTAATTCTTTTCTTTTAGCATCTTTTACTATATTTGTAAAAGATGTATTTATTGATTCTAATTCTTCTATATATGAACTTGCATTAGATTCATATAAGTCTGAATTATTTTTATCTGTCTTTACTATTTTATCTTTGATTGCTTTTACTATTTTTATTGCATTTACTGGTGAAGTCCAAATATGTTCATCATATTCTATTTCTTCTTCGCTTGTTTCTTCTTCCTCTTCTTCTTGCATTCCTTCTACTGTTTCTTCTTCTTTTGTTTCTACATAATCCATCATTTTAATAATAGTCATTTTAGAAGTATCTAAGCTTTCTAATATTTTTTCTACCCATTCTTCACTTTCTCCACCATTATAGATAAAGATATCTGATTTTTGGATTTTTATTATATCTTTAGGAGTTGGATCATAATTGTGAGATTCTACACCTGGTTTTAATAACATAGTTAAATCTGCTGTATCACCTACTACTGCTCTTGCAAAGTCATAAGCTGGAAATATAGTTGTTACTATATTCATATTAGTAGATTCTTCTACTTTGGAATCACATCCTGTTAGGGATAATGATAATAATCCTACTACAAATATTGATATTATTTTTACTATTTTTTTCATTATTTAGTTCCTTCTTTCTTACAGTTAATACATTTACCATAAATAATTGTTTTAGAATTGTCTACATCAAAGTTATGTTCTTCTTTAATATGACAATTTATTTCATTACAATCTAAGTGAATTATTTTTCCGCAATTTGTACATTTTAGATGAAAATGATTATTACAATGATCATTATCTAAATATTGATAAGATGTTTGATTACCTTTTTCTGATATATATTTATTTACTAGTCCTTCTTTATTTAATTTATCTAGGTATCTATATATTGTAACTATTCCTACTTTTAGATTTCTTTCTATTAAGTATTTTTCTATTTGTTCTACAGTAATACATTTGTCTAAATTATTTTTAAGACATTCCATTATTAGTTCTCTTTGTTTTGTATTATATGACATAGCTCCTCCAATTTGAAAATTGTTTTCATTTTTTATTATATACTTTTTTAAAAAAAATACAATCATTTTTTTATGCTTTGAATATTTTATTATAGTGAAAGGATTAGGTTATGATAGAATACATTAGTAATTTAGATTATACTTTTCTAGCATTACTTGCAACTTTATTTACTTGGAGTGTTACTGCACTTGGTGCTGGATTAGTATTTTTCTTTAAAAAAGTTAATAAAAATGTAATGGATGCTATGTTAGGATTTGCTGCTGGTGTTATGATTGCGGCTTCATTTTGGTCACTTTTATCCCCTGCTATAGAAATGGCAGATAATTTAAAAATGACTTCATGGATAATAGTATCACTGGGATTCTTTAGTGGAGGTTGTTTATTGTTTATAGGTGATAAATTATTTAGTCATTTTGATAAGAGTAAAAATAGTAGTAGTTTTAAAAGATGTATGATGTTAATATTTTCTATTACTCTTCATAATATTCCTGAAGGATTAGCTGTTGGTGTAGCATTTGGATCTTTAGCTTATGGATTAGATGGAGCAACACTTGCTTCTGCATTTGTATTAGCACTTGGAATAGGTATACAGAATTTTCCTGAAGGTACTGCTGTAAGTGTTCCATTAAGACGTGAAGGAATGAGTAGGAAGAAAGCATTTTTCTTTGGTCAGTTAAGTGGTGTTGTTGAACCTATTGCAGGAGTACTTGGTGCAGTACTAGTAATAAAGATGAGATTACTTCTTCCATTCTTATTAGCATTTGCAGCTGGGGCAATGATATATGTTGTTGTAGAAGAGTTAATACCAGAAAGTCAAACCAATACTAAAAAAGATTTGATGGCTTTATTTACATTAATAGGATTTATGGTAATGATGATATTAGATATTTCATTAGGATAACAAAAAAAGATGATTTCTCATCTATTTAATAGGTATACTGATATGTTTAGATATGCT